>NZ_FTMT01000018.1:0-127011 GCF_900156015.1 Chryseobacterium sp. RU33C
TTTTGAAGTAATATCGTTTATGCCCACCTAAAGGCTCTTCTGCGCTACTGATTCTCTCTCGTTTTCAGTGGGGCAAAGATAATAACTTATTACAAAGCAAAACAAGTTTAGTTAACATAAATTTTACCGTTTCGTAATATTTAAACCTAAACAGCTGGATAGCAAGGTGAAAAATTTTAAACATTTGTTTGGAAGATCAGGTGGGTGGGTTGGAGGGTGGGAGCGTTGGAGAGGGTGAGAGGGGATGATTCCGGATGCAAGATGCGGGGTTTTGGGGCCGAATGATCAAAATATGGTCTATAGAATTATGAGAATAGCTTTTTTAAATTAATAACCTATATATAGGTTTTGGCTAAACCTGAATTAAGGGGTTCTTTTTTGCTAAACGGGATTCCTTCGACGAAGCTCAGGATTATACACCGCTTCTATTGAATAGGTATAAGAAACCACAGATGACACAGATGGACACAGATAAGATGTTTGCTTTTATATTATATATAGAGTAATAGGATTTAGCTCCTATACCCATAATTAATTAAAATGCTTAGCCTCAGCTCTGCAGGACACGGCTAATACTAACTGCTAAAAAAGTCTTAGATATTATCCTGACCACTTACTTCCTTTAAGGGCTCTCGTAAAGATGTTGGGATTCATGCAAAAATGACACAATGGGAATAGGGATTCTTACTCATTCCCCCGAAACCCACATCATCCATCATCCATCATCCATCATTCATCATTTATCATTTATAACTCCCCCCCTAGCCCTGATAGAAATGGTTACCCCGCAGCTTGCGTGGGAGAGTCGGTGGGTTGGAGCCTGGGAGACCCTTCGACTTCGCTCTGGGTGACAGCCTGAGAGAGCGCTGGCGCGAGGAGTAGGAATGGATAGCAGGATGAAACTCCCAAAAAAAAGTTGGAGAGTAAGAGAGTGAAAGGGTTGAAGATAAAAGAGGGTAAGACGCCTGGTGATGGAAGAATAAAAAAAGAAATAGGAAATAGTGAGAGTGTTTCTGGGAGTAAAAAAACATTCCGTAAGAGTCCTGTATATAAGGGACTCCTACGGAATGGGATAAAACAAAGTTATATTTTTTAGTTCAGAACGTATGATGTTCCGTCTCTTCCGTCTTTTAATTCGATACCTTCTGCAAGCAATTTGTCTCTGATCTGATCTGAAAGCTCAAAGTTTTTGGATTTTCTTGCCTGATTTCTCAGTTCGATCAAAACTTTTAGGGTCTGATCAAGCTTTTCATTGTTATTCTCTTCCACGGTTTGTAATCCCAGAACGTCAAAGATAAATGCATTGAGTGTAGTTTTCAAATCTTCAAGATCTGCAGTTGAGATTGTTTCTTTACCATCATTTAAAGCAAAGATGTATTTCACTGCTTCAAACAGGTGGGCAATCAGTATTGGTGAATTGAAATCGTCTGTTAAAGCTTCATAGGCTTTATTTTTCCACTCTTTCAGGCTGAAACCGGATTGTTTTGAATCATCTGGAGTAATAGAATTCAATACTTTCACTGCTTCCATTAATCTGATGAATCCTTTTTCACTGGCCATCATGGCATCGTTTGAAATATCCAGAACGCTTCTGTAGTGCGCCTGCAGGAAGCAGAAACGTACAATTGAAGGGTGGAAAGGTTTTTCAAAGAAGTCATTATCTCCGGTAACCAACTGCATTGGAAGGATATAGTTCCCTGTAGATTTGCTCATACGCTGAGAATTCATCGTCAGCATATTGGCGTGCATCCAGTAATTTACCGGTGCGGCATCGTTACAAGCTTTCCCTTGTGCAATTTCACATTCGTGGTGAGGGAATTTAAGGTCCATTCCTCCTCCATGGATATCGAATGTTTCACCCAAATATTTTGTACTCATTGCAGTACATTCCAGATGCCATCCCGGGAAGCCTTCTCCCCAAGGGGAATTCCATCTCATGATGTGAGCAGGGGATGCTTTTTTCCATAATGCAAAATCCTGTGGGTTTTTCTTTTCACCCTGTCCGTCAAGGTCTCTGGTATTGGCGAAAAGCTCTTCTATATTACGTTTTGAAAGTTCACCATAGTTCAGTCCTCTTTTGTTGTATTCTAATACATCAAAGTATACTGAGCCGTTGCTTTCGTAAGCAAAGCCTCTTTCAATCAGTTTTTGCGTTAATTCTATCTGCTCTACAATATGTCCTGTTGCTGTAGGTTCGATGTTGGGTGGCAGCAGATTGAACATATCCAGTACTTTGTGGAAGTCTACAGTGTACTTCTGTACAATTTCCATAGGTTCCAGCTTTTCAAGTCTGGTCTGCTTTACGAATCTGTCGTTATCTACATTTCCATCATCGGTAAGGTGTCCAGCATCGGTAATATTTCTTACATATCTTACTTTATACCCCAAATGAGTCAGGGTACGGTAGATAAAATCGAAGGAAAGGAAGGTTCTTACATTTCCTAAATGCACATTGCTGTACACGGTAGGTCCGCAGACATACATCCCGATATTTCCTTCTAAGATGGGTTTAAATATTTCTTTTTCCGCTGTAAGGGAGTTATATATTTTTAATTGCATTTATTTTTAAGTTAAAAGATTTAATAGTTTTAAAGATTCAAAAAGTAGTTAAAAAATAATTCTGTCACAACAAATAATTGTTGCAATGAAGATTTTATCGGAAACTTTTTTAAATTTTATCATAATTAAATCGCTTTTAAATGATGCTGTAAATGGTCTACATAATCATTAATAATAAATTCCAACGTATACACCCTGGGTTCTGTTTTGGTAGTATCACAGGTTCTCTGTAATGCTTCATCCGGAATATTTTCCACGATGTGAACAATCTGATAGTTCAAAGACTTCCAAAGGTCAATAAGATCTGAAACAGGAACATTCTGATAGTTCTGAGCTTTTACCCAAAAATTCTGGTCGTATACAATATTTTCGTTCTCTTTATATTGTGTCACAACAAATCTACGGATATTTGTAAAAGCGCTGTCACAAAGATGACCAATAATTTCTTTTTTTGACCATTTTTCAGAAATCCCTTTATATGACCACTCTTCATCAGTGATGTTTTGAAATCTCTGAAGCTCGGCATCGATAATATTTCTAAGAATCCGGTAGTTCATGATTTAATAATCAAGCTTTGCGTGGCTTCCTACGTAATGTAAGAATTCCTGTCTTGTAATAGGGTTGGTTCTGAAAATACCACTTAGTTCCGCAGTAATTGTAGAACTTGCTGTATCTTTTATTCCTCTACAGTTGACGCAAAGGTGTTTGGCATCAATGATACAGGCTACATCTTTTGTTCCCAAAGCTTCTTTCAAGGCATCAACAATCTGCATGGTCAATCTTTCCTGAACCTGTGGTCTTTTTGCATAATAATCCACAATTCTGTTAATTTTTGAAAGACCTATTACTTCTCCATTGGAAATATAAGCAACATGCGCTCTTCCTATGATAGGTAAAAAGTGGTGTTCGCAGAAAGAGTATACCGTGATATCTTTTTCCACCAACATCTGGCGGTACTTGTATTTATTTGAGAAAGTGGAAATTCCTGGCTTATTTTCCGGAAGAAGTCCTCCGAAAATCTCATTCACATACATCTTGGCAACACGTCTTGGAGAGTCTTTCAGAGAATCATCTGTCATATCCATGCCCAGCGTTTCCATGATCTCGCCGAAAAGTTCAGTAATTTTTTCAATTTTTTCCTGTGGCGATTTATCAAAAGCATCTTTCCTTATAGGCGTATGTTCTTTTCCCGTGAAAATATCATCGTCGTTATCAGTAAAATCAACCATTTTTATTTAATTTGCAGCAAAAATACGGATAATATCTTTTTCTCTATTTCAAATGAGATGAAAAACATTATCCTTTATAGCCATTTCTGATTAAAAAGCCTATGATTATTGTCGAACAAGTACAAAACCAACTCCAAAAAAGGGAATTTCTGGAATTCCCTGCCCGCCTCTATCAACACGACAAAAATTATATACGTCCTTTGAATAAAAATATTGAGGAGATTTTTGACCCTGAAAAAAACAAATTCTTTAAAAACGGAGAATGTGAGAGATTTTTGTTTAAAAAAAATAACAAGACAGTTGGAAAAGTTGCTGTTTTTGTGAATGGATGCTATGAGCAAAAGCAGCCTACGGGAGGAATTGGTTTTTTCGACTGTATTAATGATCAGGAAACAGCCAATTTTATTTTTGACTATTGTAAAAACCGGCTTCAGGAAAAAGGAATGGAGGCAATGGACGGCCCTATCAATTTTGGGGAACGGGATAAATTCTGGGGACTTTTAACTGAAGGTTTTATAGAGCCTTTGTTTGGAATGAATTACAACTTCCCTTATTACAAGGATCTTTTTGAAAATTATGGATTTCAGATTTATTTTGAGCAGCTTTGTTTTACCAGACCTGTTTTTGCAGAAGTTTCAAGGATTTTTACCATTGCACATGAAAAGAACAGAAGAAATCCTGCCATTTCTGCTCAGCCTGTAAAAAAGAATAATCTGCCGAAATTTGCAAAGGACTTTACAGAAGTTTATAATAAAGCCTGGGCTTCCCATGGGGAAGGGAAACGTTTGGAAGAGGCAAAAGTTCTGAAAATGTTCAAGACGATGAAACCCATCATCAATGAACATATTTCATGGTTTGTCTATGAAAATGAGAAACCGATTGCAATGTGGATCAATATTCCTGACGTTAACCAATGGTCTAAATATCTGAATGGAAAGTTCGGAATTTTTGAAAAGCTCAAATTTTTGTTTTTAAAGCGTTTTAAAAAGAATGAAAAAATGGTGGGTCTCGTTTTCGGTGTGGTCCCTGAATGGCAGAAGAAAGGGATTGACGGGTATATGATCTGGGAAGGAACACAGCATTTAAGAAAGCATACGGATTTTACGATTACGGAGCTGCAGTGGATTGGGGACTTTAATCCAAAAATGATTAAAATTGCAGAGGCTCTTGATACTACTGTTACCCGAAAACTGGCTACTTACCGGTATTTGTTTGACAGGAATAAGGAATTTGAGAGACATGAAATATTATAATTAAATACTTTAATGAAATTTAATTATTTTAAGAATAATAGTCGTATTTTTGAAAATAACTTTTGAAAACTTTAAACAAAACTAACAAAATGAGAAAAGTAATTATAAGCACCTTACTGGTTGCTTCATGCATTGTATATGCACAAGACTTTACACCTAACAACTACTCGTCCAACTACTCAAGTACAATATCTGTAAATAGCCTTGGAGGGGATCACGCAGTATTCGGAGTACGATCAGAAAACTTTGGGAGAGCATTAAAGTATGATGAAATAGCAGGTTCTCCTTATTACAATGCAGAATTCCATCTTGCTAAAGTAGCTGAAAACTTTGAAAAGGTATCTGTAAGATACAATAGCTATAAGGATGAAGTAGAATTTCAGAAAGAAGGTAAACCATTAGTCCTGCCTAAAGAAGAGCAGTTCTCCAGAATTGAAATTTTATCGCCCAAAAGCACAATGGTATTATTAAAAACTAATGACGACCTGAGTGGATATTTTTTCGAATTAGTTAATGGTAAAATCCCGCTTTACAAAAAAGTAAAGGTTAAATTTCAAGATGCTATTCCTGCAGCCAATTCATATGCAACTGATAAAGCAGCTTTTTTTAAAACATTAGATCCTGTTTATTATATCAAAACAGAGTCAGGGTATATTAAAAAACCAAAAAAAGTAAAAGATATCGCAGAGGCCTTTCCAGCAAAAAAGGATGCAATTGAAAATTTTGTAAAATCTAATGATATTAAAATCAATAAAGAAGAAGACCTCATCAAACTGGTTAAGTTCTTAAATCAATAAAAAAATAAACCCCTGTGGAATTCACAGGGGTTCCTTCATTTTGGTACTTTTATTAGAATAGCTCACCGGCTACTTTTTTAATATTATCACTTTTCCCCATTGAATAGAAGTGCAGAACAGGAACTCCAAAATCCAGCAATTCTCTGCATTGTGCAATGGCCCACTCAACTCCGATCTGCTTTACAGCTTCATTATTCTTCGCATTTTCTACCTCATTGATCAGTTCTTCGGGAAGATCTATTTTGAATACCTGAGGTAAGATTTTCAGGTGTTTCTTGGTCGCAATAGGTTTGATTCCCGGAATAATCGGAACTGTAATCCCTATTTCTCTTGCTTTCTGAACGAATTCAATATACTTTTTATTGTCAAAAAACATTTGGGTTACGATATAATCTGCTCCGGCATCTACTTTTTGTTTGAGCCACTTCAGGTCGTAATTCATGGAAGGGGCTTCCATATGCTTTTCGGGGTATCCGGCAACCCCGATGCAGAATTTGTTCAATTCATCACATACCTGTTCTTCGTTATGAAGGTATTTTCCTCTTCCGAGATCATTAATCTGCTCCACAAGATCCATCGCACTGGCATGACCTCCCTGAGTCGGTTCGAAATACTGATGTCCTTTCATGGCATCTCCCCTTAAAGCCATTACATTGTCTATCCCAAGGTACATACAATCTACCAGTAGATATTCTGTTTCTTCTTTTGTAAAACCTCCGCAAAGAAGATGTGGAACTGTGTCCACATTATATTTATGCTGGATTGCAGCACAAATTCCCAGTGTTCCGGGGCGCATTCTTGTAATACGGCGTTCCATCAGGCCATTTCCTTTATCTATATAAATATATTCTTCCCTTGAAGTGGTAACATCAATGAAAGGTGGTTTAAATTCCATCAAAGGATCTATATTGGTATAGAGATCTTCAATCCCGATTCCCTTCTGTGGCGGAACAACTTCTAAGGAGAATAAAGTTTTTCCATTTGCATTTTTAATGTGTTCTGTTATCTTCATGTCAATATTAATCTGCTAAATTGGGTGATAACCATTTTTTCGCTTCCTGAATGCTACAACCTCTTCTTTCTGCATAATCTTCAAGCTGGTCTTCTGTAATTTTTCCTAATCCGAAATATTTGGCATGCGGGCTTCCGAAATAATATCCGGAAACGGATGCTGTTGGGAACATGGCAAGGCTTTCTGTAAGGAAAACGCCTGTATTTTCTTCTACTTTTAATAAATCCCAGATGGTTTTCTTTTCCAAATGATCAGGGCAAGCCGGATAACCTGGGGCGGGACGGATTCCTTTATATTTTTCGGCAATAAGCTCTTCGTTGCTTAAGTTTTCCTGATTGGCATATCCCCAATATTCTGTTCGTACTTTTTTATGCAAAAATTCTGCATAGGCTTCTGCAAAACGGTCTGCCAGAGCTTTCACCATGATGGCATTGTAATCATCATTGGCTTTTTCATATTCTTCTGCCAATTCATCAGTTCCGAAACCTGTGGTCACACAAAATGCTCCTACATAATCGGTTTTACCTGAACTTTGAGGAGCGATGAAATCACTTAGCGCCAGATAATCTTTGCCTTTTGATCTCTGAGCCTGCTGTCTTAAGGTTAAAAACTTGGCCAGTTCATTATTATTTTCATCAAAAATCAGGATATCATCAGATACATTGGAATTGGCTTTAAAGATTCCGAAGATGGCTTTTGCTGTTAAAAGTTTCTCATCAAGAATTCTCTTCAGAATTACCTGAGCATCTTTGAACAGTTCTTTTGCCTGAGCTCCTACAACCTCATCTTCTAAGATATTCGGGTATTTCCCATGAAGATCCCAGCTTCTGAAGAACGGAGACCAGTCGATAAAAGGAAGAAGTTCTCTCAGATCCTGATTTTCTATTACCTTTATTCCAAGATTATTGGGTGTGAAAATTTCTTCATTTTCCCAGTCAATTTTAAAATTATTTTGTCTTGCTTCTTCAATGGAAACATAATCTTTATCTACCTGCCTGTTCAGGAACTTTTCTCTGAAATCGGAATAGTCATTCTTTAAATCTGAAACATATTCTTTATTCCTGTCGCCCAACAATGAACTTACTACGTTTACAGCTCGGGAAGCATCATTTACGTGAACAACAGCGTTTTTATATTTTAAATCGATTTTCACTGCGGTATGTGCTTTTGAAGTTGTTGCACCACCTATCAGCAAAGGAAAATCTAAATTTTGTCTTTCTAATTCTGAAGCGATATATACCATTTCATCCAAGCTTGGTGTAATCAGTCCGCTTAATCCAATAACATCTACTTTTTCTGCAATAGCGGTCTGGATAATCTTTTCAGCGGGAACCATCACACCGAGGTCTACGATTTCATAGTTGTTGCAACCCAAAACAACACTCACAATATTTTTACCGATATCATGAACGTCTCCTTTTACCGTTGCCATTAATATTTTTCCATTGGCAGGTTTCGAGCCGTCTTTTTCTGCTTCAATGTAAGGTTGTAAATAGGCCACTGCTTTTTTCATTACTCTCGCAGATTTCACTACCTGAGGTAAGAACATTTTCCCGCTTCCGAATAAATCCCCTACGACTCCCATTCCGGTCATCAGATTAATTTCGATCACATGAAGCGGTTTTGCAGCCAATTGTCTTGCTTCTTCTACATCTTCTTCGATAAAACGATCAATCCCTTTTACCAAAGCGTGGGTAATTCTTTCCTGTAATGGATTGTTTCGCCATTCCAGATCTTCGGTCTTTTCTTTCTTTACAGACTTGTGCTTTTCTGAATAGTCGAGAAGTCTTTCTGTAGCATCTTCTCGTTTATCCAGAATGACATCTTCTACCAGCTCCAGCAATTCTTTATTGATTTCATCATACACTTCCAGCATCGCAGGATTTACAATACCAATATTCATTCCTGCCTGAATGGCGTGATAAAGGAATACCGAGTGCATGGCTTCTCTTACGGTATCATTTCCACGGAAAGAGAAGGAGACGTTGCTCACTCCCCCACTTACGGATGCATAAGGAAGATTTTGTCTTACCCAGCGTGTCGCTTCAATAAAGTCGATGGCATTTCTTCTGTGCTCATCCATTCCTGTTGCCACCGGAAAGATATTTAAGTCGAAAATGATATCTTCTGCAGGGAAACCAATCTGATTGACCATAATATCATAGGAACGTTTTGAAATTTCAATTCTTCGTTCAAAACTGTCAGCCTGCCCTACCTCATCAAATGCCATAACAATGACTGCTGCTCCATATCTTTTAATAGCTTTGGCATGTTTTATAAATTCTTCCTCGCCTTCTTTTAAGCTGATAGAATTCACGACACATTTTCCCTGAGCTACCTGAAGACCAGCTTCCAGGATTTCCCATTTGGAAGAGTCTACCATGATTGGGATTCTTGCGATATCCGGTTCGGAGGCAATTAAGTTCAGGAATTTGATCATGGAAGCTTTTCCATCAATCAAACCATCATCAAAATTGACATCCAGAATCTGGGCACCTCCTTCTACCTGATGGCGGGCAATATCTAATGCTTCAGAGAATTTCTCCTCTTTAATGAGTCTTAAAAATTTTTTGGAACCGGCAACATTGGTCCTTTCACCAACATTGATAAAATTACTTTCCGGGGTTATGATAAGAGGCTCAAGGCCTGATAATCTTAAATACTTCATTTTATTCTTCTAAAATATAGTAGGCGTTATTGGCATTCTGCCTCAATAAATCCCTATGCTTACTTAAAGCTGCAGTCACTGAAAATTTCCCATATGCTAAATAATATTCTTTAGCAAATTCCCAGCTTTCCTTGGTGAATACTGATCTACCAGGTCAGCAATTGCTTTGATGTGCTCCGGAGTTGTTCCGCAGCATCCTCCGATAATGTTGATCAGTCCTTTTTCCACATATTCTTTGATCTGCCTTGCCATATCTTCGGGAGTTTCATCATATTTTCCGAAGGCATTCGGTAAACCGGCATTCGGGTATGCTGAGACATAGAATTCTGAATTATGAGCCAGTGTTTCAAGATAAGGAGTCAGCTGATCTGCTCCCAACGCGCAGTTAAAACCTACACTTAATAAATTCAGGTGGGAAACCGAAATCAGGAAAGCTTCTGCCGTCTGCCCACTTAATGTTCTTCCGGAAGCATCCGTAATCGTTCCTGAAACCATGATTGGAATTTTTATTCCTCTTTCGTCCTGTAATTCATCAATCGCAAATAAGGCAGCTTTTGCATTCAGGGTATCAAAGATGGTTTCTACCAGAAGGATATCTGAACCTCCGTCCAGCAAAGCTTCACACTGCTGTTTGTATGCCACTCTCAGCTCTTCAAAAGTGATGGCTCTGTATCCTGGATCATTAACGTCAGGGCTTAAACTAGCTGTTCTGTTTGTTGGTCCTATAGATCCGGCTACGAATCTCGGTTTGTCCGGATTTTTCGCGGTATACTCATCACAGGCTTTTCTGGCAATTTTTGCTGACTCATAGTTCAGTTCATATACCAGTTCTTCCATATGATAATCTGCCATTGCAATGGTAGTTCCTGAAAAGGTATTGGTTTCAATGATGTCTGCTCCTGCTTCCAGGTATTTTTTGTGAACTTCTTCAATCGCCTGAGGCTGCGTCAGAGAAAGCAGGTCATTATTTCCTTTTACAGGATGTTCCCAGTCTTTAAAACGCTCCCCGCGATAGTCTTCTTCTTCAAATTTGTATCTCTGAAGCATGGTTCCCATGGCACCGTCAAGAATCAAAATTCTTTCGGATAGCGCTTTATATAATTGTTCTGAATTTTTCATTTTCTATCAATTTGTAATAGTTTATAAATCCGCTGACCAGTTTTTTGCATAAGAGGATTTGTTTATTGATGATTTCAAAATCTTCTTTAGAAATATAATGCCGGTCTGAAGCAAAATGGAATTGAGTTTCCAGTTTACAGAGAGATTTTCCAGCAATATGCAGAAACTGTAAAGTATCTTCAGAAGCCTCTCTTCTACTTCCTTCCGTTATATTCAACGAAACTGAAGTTGCCATTCTTCTTATTGGACCCGTTAAAGCCAATAGCTCTTTTCTAGGAAAATTTGCAGTAAGGGCATAAGTTAAATGCACCAACTTTTTCCCTTCTCTCCAAATTGCTAATTCTGTGTAATCTCTATTCATTGAGTTCTTATAAACTGTTAACAATTAACTAATCTAAAGCCTGCTTCAAATCTGCAATTACATCCTCCACATTTTCCAGCCCTACTGAGCAACGAACCAACCCTGCAGTAATCCCTACTTCATTTCTTTCTTCGTCAGAAAGCTTGGAGTGCGTAGTGGATGCCGGATGCGTAACGATCGTTCTTGTATCACCTAAGTTGGCAGACAGCGAACACATTTGTATCTTATCTAAAAAGTTTCTTCCGCCTTCTATTCCTCCTTTTATTTCAAATGCTACAATGTTTCCTCCCAGCTTCATCTGCTTTTTGGCTACTTCATAATTTGGATGGGATTTCAGGAATGGATATTTTACTAATTCCACATTAGGATGGCTTTCTAAAAATTCGGCCACCTTCAAAGCATTTTCACAGTGTTTTTCTACACGGATTGCCAATGTTTCTAAACTTTTGGATAATACCCACGCATTAAAAGGAGATAATGCAGGTCCTGTATTTCTTGCGAAAAGATAAATTTCTCTGATCAGGTCTTCTTTTCCTACAGCTATTCCTCCTAAAACTCTTCCCTGCCCGTCAATCAGTTTCGTAGCTGAGTGTACCACAATATCTGCACCGTATTTGATTGGCTGCTGAAGATAAGGTGTTGCAAAACAGTTATCTACAATAAAAATAAGATTATGCTTTTTAGCGATCTGTCCGAAAAACTCAAGATCCAGAATTTCAATAGCCGGATTGGTAGGTGTTTCAAGATATAAGATCTTTGTATTGGGCTTAATGTATTGTTCAACATTTTCCGCATCTCCAGCTTTGAAATAAGAGGTTTCAATATTCCATTTCGGGAAATACTTGGTAAACAAAGTATGCGTAGACCCGAATACAGACTGACAGCTTACAATATGATCTCCGGCATTCAGCAATGCGGCAAATGTAGAATAGATGGCAGCCATCCCCGTTGCAAAGGCATATCCTGCTTCTGCGCCTTCCATTTTAGCAATTTTATCTGTAAACTCTGTTACGTTGGGATTAGAGAAACGGCTGTATAGGTTTTTAGGTTTTTCTTCAGCAAAGCTGGCTCTCATATCTTCCGCATCCTGAAATATAAAACTGGAAGTAAGATATAATGGTGTAGAATGCTCATCAAACTGAGATCTTTCCGTCTGGGTTCTTATTGCTGATGTTTCAAAATTTTCCATATAGTTTTAATTAATTTACCAATATAGCAGTCTGACAATGTACCAATTAAAATCTTCGCTTTGCTCAGAATAACGACACCAATTATTGGTAAACTGATACATTATTAGATTGTTACATTAAATATTATTTTGTTTCACTTACTCTTAAAATATCCCCGAATACACCTCTTGCCGTTACCTGTGCTCCGGCTCCGGCTCCCATGATAACAATTGGATTTTCTCCGTAACTTTCTGTATAAATTTCAAAGATTGAATCTGAACCTTTTAACTGACCTAAAGCGGAAGTTGCAGGAACTGAAATGAGTTTCACATCCAACTCGCCTTTATCTGTCTGCAGATCACCGTGCAGATCACCTACATATCTCAATACGTGTCCAGATTCCTGATTTTCTTTTATATTCTGGTATTCATCATCCAGTTCTTCCAGTCTTGAAAGGAATTCTGATTTTGAAACCTCCAATAAGCTTTCCGGAACCAGATTTTGGATATTGATATCTCCGAATTCATTGATTAAGTCTAATTCTCTCGCAAGAATCAATAGTTTTCTGGCTACATCATTTCCTGATAAGTCTTCTCTTGGATCCGGTTCTGTGTATCCTTTTTCAAGAGCTTCGTTGATGATGGTTGAAAATTTATCATCTCTTAAAGAAAAATTATTAAAAACATAGCTCAATGTTCCTGAGAATACGCCTTTAATTCTTGTAATATTCTCTCCTGAAAGGTGTAATAATTTGATGGTGTCAATTAACGGAAGACCTGCACCAACATTGGTTTCATACAGATAACGTCTGTTGTTTTTGCTCAACGTATATCTTAGTTTTCTGTATTCCTCAATGGGAAGCGTATTAAAAATTTTGTTGGAAGAAACGAGATCAAATCCGTTTTCTGCCAAAGCATGATAGTTTTTAACAAAATCTTTGCTGGCTGTGTTATCTACAACGATCAGGTTTTCCAGTTGATTTTCGTTCGAGAAATTAATCAGTTCTTCTACATTCGATGGATGTTCTGCGGTTAAAACCTCATCTTTCCAATTGGCATCAAATCCTTTTTTGTTGAAGGCAATTTTCTTAGAGTTGGCTACTGCGACTACTTTAAGATCAATTTTTTTACGTTTTTTAATTTCTTCTGCTGATTCAAGCACTTGTTCTATCAGTGTTTTTCCTACGTTTCCGTGACCAATGATAGCCAGATGAACTGTCTTTGGCTTTTTGAAAATTTCAGATTCTATGATATTTTTTGTTTTTTCATCCTGTGAAGAAGTCACTACGATATTGACTCTGTTTTCTCCTGCCACCTGATTTAAAAGCAATGGGAAAACATTATTTCTTGCCAGCTCAGCAAAGACTTTATTGAAATCTTCTGCTACAAAACCAATCACAGAAACATTATTGATACTATAGATCTGGGAAACTTTTCCTGATTTTCTTTCTTCTTCAAATTCATCAATAAGACAGGCTACTGCTTTTTCTGCATCATTGGCGTGAACCAGAATAGAAATTCCGTTTTCTACGGCCTGCTGAGAAATTACACCTACACTGATGCGCGCTAAAGTAAGCGCTTTAAAAATACGTCCGTCAATCCCGATTTCTCCCAGGAAATCTTCTCCTTCAAATTTGACGATTGATCTGTTCTTCAAAAATTTTATTTCGTTAGCATTTTTCATTACTTCTGTAAAATGTTTTTAATGATATTATTTAATTGTTGATATTCCATTAGGAAGGCATCATGCCCGTGTATAGATTGGATCTCGTGATAAGAAACATCCTTATTTTTCTCTTTTAAGTTTTCAAAACACATCCGGATTTCAGAAGCAGGGAAGAATAAGTCTGTATCTACGGAGATCATGTGCATTCGTGCCTGTATGTTCTCCAGTGCTTCTTCAGCAACGTTTATATTCATTAAGAGATGATTCATCAGCTTGTATGCTTTTAAACTAAACCTTTCGTTCAGTGCATTACCATGATAAACCAACCAGTCTTCTGATTCCAGGCGTTGTTTTTCCTGATTATATTGGTTTTGAAATCTGTCATTGAGTGACTGTGGAGTTCTGTAACACAGCATGGCATGAATTCTCGCTTTCTGTAATGGTTCTTCTTTATCATTCAATAAAAATTTCTGAACCAGACACTGCGCATGAAGCCAGTCGTGTGTTCTGTAATCACAGGCTATGGGAATAAATATTTCTGCGAGATCCGGCTGCTTGGCAAGCATTTCCCAGGCAATCCCTCCTCCCAGAGAGCCTCCGATAATGGCATATAAATTTTTGATATGTAAAGCTTCAAGTCCTTTCAGAAATATTGCGGCAATATCTGAAGGGGTGAAGTCTTCATAGTCTTCAATTAAAAAATCGTCATATCCGTTTCCGGGTATATTGAAACACAGAACAGTGTATTGATCAGTATCAACAATCTGGTTTTCTCCTACCAGCTGTTTCCACCAGCCTTTATCTCCGGATACATTTGAGTTTCCGGTAAGGGCGTGGTTGATTAAAATGACAGGGGCTGTAAACAGATCTTTCCCAAAAAGCTGATAGCTTAACGGGATATGGTATTCCTTTTGGGAATTTGTTTGATACGAAAGATTAATATAGTTTAGTTCTGTTTTCAATTCTATTAAATTTTAATACAATTGAAAATGCCACAGGAAATGGCTGAAAAGAACTTCAGTAAGTTATCTGTCCAAAATACTTTGGTAGAACGTAGCACCTTCTTTGCTTGCACAAAGGGTTGCTAAGGTTTCATAGGGTCTAATCCCTCAACCTTTCTTGATAACATTTTCAATATTTGAATGAACGAATGATGCAAAGGTAGTTCTTTTCTTTTAATTTCAAAAAAAAATTATTTTAATATTTAAAAAAGCCCTTAAACACAAGCATTTCAAGACTATATTAATAATTATTCAGATGAAAAAAATTGGAATTACTTGTCAAAAAAACTAACTTCGTGTGGAAAAATGATGAGATATGACCGCCGAAAAAGATAGATTACAAGATATCAAATGGAAAAACTGGGGACCTTATGTAAGTAACCGGCAGTGGGGAAATGTACGCGAAGATTATAGCCCGAACGGGAATGCCTGGAACTTTACCAATCATAATAATGCCGAAAGCTATGCCTACCGCTGGGGTGAAGAAGGCATTGCCGGAATTTCTGACGTAAAGCAGCTTTTGTGTTTTGCTCTTTCGTTCTGGAACAAGAAGGACAAAATGGTAAAAGAACGGTTCTTCGGATTGAGCAATCCTCAGGGGAACCATGGGGAAGACATCAAAGAAATCTTTTATTATCTGGATAATACGCCTACTCACAGCTATATGAAAATGGTGTATAAATATCCAATTAATGAATTTCCTTACGATGAGCTTGTTGCAGAAAACGGAAGACGCAGCAAAAAGCAACCGGAATATGAGATTTTCGATACCGGAATTTTCGATAATGATGAATATTTTGATATTTTCATTGAATACTGTAAAGCCGATCACAATGATATTCTTGCCAGAATAACAGTATGCAATCGAAGTCAGCATGAAGCTCCTATTCTGGTAGCTCCGACTGTATGGTTCAGAAACAACTGGAAATGGGGATACAATACGTATAAGGGAGAAATCAATGCATCTCCCGACGGAAGTATTAACATTGAACACGACAGCATTTCGATCAAGAAATTCTATTCCAGGAACTCAAACTCAGAAAGTGTATTTTGTGATAATGAAACCAATACGTCTAAACTTTACGGAGCTCCTGCTCCTGAAAATATGTATTTCAAAGACGGAATCAATAATTTCATTACTGATAAAACGAATACAGTAAATCCCGAAAAGCGGGGAACAAAAGCCTCTTTTCTGATTGATGAGCTTATCGGAGCCGGAGAATCAAAAGTTTTTGAATTCAGATTATGCCCTGAAGAGACCGATGAGCCTTTTGAAAACTTTGATGCCATTTTCAATACGCGGCAGGCTGAAGCTGAGGAATTTTATAAAGAAATTCAGAATGACACCGTAAACGAAGATGAAAGAAATGTACAGCGACAGGCTTTTGCCGGACTTCTCTGGAATAAACAGTTCTATCATTATAATATAGGAAAATGGCTGAAAGGTGATCCCAACTTTGAAGCACCAAGAAATTTCAACGAATATGTAAGAAATACAGAATGGAATCATCTCCATAATAAGGATATTATTTCTATGCCTGATAAATGGGAATATCCATGGTATGCAACATGGGATCTGGCATTTCACTGTGTTCCTTTTTCCATCATTGATGCTGAATTTGCCAAGGGACAGCTTTTGCTGCTTACAAAAGAATGGTACATGCATCCCAACGGACAGCTTCCTGCCTATGAATGGAATATGAGTGATGTGAACCCTCCTGTACATGCATGGTCATGCTTCCGGGTTTTTAAAATTGATGAAAAAAATAACGGAAAGCCGGATTTATTATTTTTAGAAAAAGTCTTCCAGAAATTGCTGCTTAATTTCACATGGTGGGTGAACCGGAAGGATAAAAAAGGGAAAAATATTTTTGGTGGCGGTTTCCTTGGTCTCGATAATATCGGAGCTTTTGACCGGAATATGGAACTAAAGGATGGCCAGCATCTGGAACAGGCAGACGGAACAAGCTGGATGGCGATGTATGCACTGAATATGATGCGTATTGCGATGGAACTTGCCCAATATTACAAGGTGTACGAAGATATGGCGATCAAATTTTTTGAACATTATCTTTATATCGCTGAAGCGATGGAAAATCTGGGTGAAGGCACAAAAGGTCTCTGGAATGAAGAAGACGGATTTTTCTATGATGTACTACAGCTCGGAAACGGAGACAGTGTTTCTTTAAAACTAAGAAGTATTGTAGGTTTAATCCCTATGTTTGCCGTTGAAATTGTAGATCATCATTTATTGGAAAAGATGCCGAATTTCAGGACCAGAATGGAATGGATCTTAAAAAATAAGCCGGAACTCACCAAGCTGGTTTCCCACTGGGACGAAGAAGGACAGGGAAGAAAACACCTGATGAGTATACTCCGCAAAAACAGACTGACAAAGGTATTGACCAGAATGCTTGATGAAAATGAGTTCCTGAGTTCTTACGGAATCCGTGCCATGTCTAAGGTATACGAAGAAAATCCGTTTGTATTCTCAGTACATGGAAAGGAAAACATGGTCTACTACACGCCGGCAGAAAGTGACAGCCGCATGTTTGGCGGAAACAGCAACTGGCGCGGACCCATTTGGTTTCCTATCAACTTTCTGATTGTAGAAAGTCTGCAACGTTTTCATTATTATTATGGAAACAGCCTGAAAGTAGAACTTCCAACAGGCAGCGGCGACAAGAGAAACCTTGATGAAGTGGCTCAAAATATCAGCAAAAGACTTTGTTCTATATTTTTAAAGGATGAACATGGGCAAAGGGCTTTCAACGGAGGGAATCCGAAATTCAATTATGATGAACATTTCAGAGATTATATTACCTTCTTTGAGTATTTCCATGGAGATAACGGCCGTGGCGTAGGGGCTTCCCACCAAACAGGATGGACCGCAACTGTGGCAAAACTGATAAAACCAAGACTTACCTTTTAATAAGCAATGAGTAATTGGTAATGAGTAATAAAAAAAGAGGCTGTCTCAAAAGTGCCATTCTGAACGAAATGAAATGTAGTAAAGAATCTCATATGTTTGGTTATCAATGAGATTCTTCCTTCGTCAGAATGACAAAAGCCAGATTGTTTGACTTTTGAGACAGCCTCTTTGCTCTTTTATGTAAGAGATTAAATTTTTTCTCCGTTCAGATATACTTCGTATCCGATTTCTACATTCGGTTCCAACGTTTTGGATACGGAACAGTATTTTTCAAAAGAAAGTTCCGCAGCCTTTTGTGCTTTTTTAGGATCAATTTCTCCTTCCAGAAGAAATTTAACGGTAATTGATTTAAAAGGTTTTGCATCCTCTATCTGTACTCTTTCTCCTTCTACCTCTACCTGAAAACTTTTGATCTCCTGACGCTGCTTCTTTAAAATAGAAACTACATCAATTCCGCTGCATCCTGCCACAGCCATCAGTACACTTTCCATCGGGGAAACACCTTTCGCTCCCGGCTGGGAAGTATTATCCAAAAGAATGGAGTTTCCCTGAGCGTTGGTACATTCAAATAAAAAGTCGTCGTTTATTCTGTTAAGTGTAATTTTCATTATTTATTGCTTATTGCTTATTGCTTATTGCTTATTGCTTCTACAAAGTTATAAAATTCCTCTCGCTTTTATCTCCAGATATTTATTGATAACATCAATATTCAAATTTTCTGGAAGGGTATATACTGTATAGATTCCATATTTGCGGAGTTCCTGGATGATCAGTTTCTTTTCAAACTCAAATTTTTCAGCAATGATTTCGTCGTAGATTTCCTGCGTACTTTCAGGATTTTTGTTGATCAGCGTCTGCAGTTCTGAATTTTTGAAGAATATCACTACCAGCAAGTGATTTTTAGCAATTCCGCGAAGATACTTCAGCTGCCGGTTCAGCCCGTCCAGGGTTTCAAAATTGGTAAAAAGCAGAATCAAGCTTCTTTGATTGATGGAATATTTTACGTCCTGATACAAACGGTTGAAATCACTTTCGAAGAAATCTGTTTTAATATTATAAAGAGCTTCAGAGATTTTCTTCAACTGTCCGGATTTATTATCTGCAGCAATTTTATTCTCCGCTTTTTTAGAAAATGTCATCATTCCGGCCCGGTCTCCTTTTCTTAAAATAATATGTGATAATGCCATCGTTGCATTGATGGAATAATCCAGTAAGCTTAATCCGTTGAAAGGCATTTTCATGGTTCGTCCTTTATCAATCAGCATAAAAATACGTTGTGATTTTTCATCCTGAAACTGGTTAACCATTAGACGATTCGTTTTGGAAGTGGCTTTCCAGTTGATCGTTCTTATATCATCTCCTTGTACATATTCTTTGATCTGTTCAAATTCCATGGTATGTCCCAGTTTTCTCACTCTCTTGATTCCGCCTAACAAAAATTCACTCTGAATGGCCATCAGCTCGTATTTTCTGAGATGAATAAAAGATGGATAAGAAGGAAGCATGGCATCTTTCTGGAAAATAAATCTTTTGGAGACGAATCCCAATGGTGAAGATGCATACAAATTCAAACCTCCGAAATGATATTCTCCTCTTTCCTTGGGTTCTAATGAATATTGAAAAAATGTATTGGCTCCGGACGCAATCTGCTTCTCAATCAAGAAATCTCTTTTCTGAAACTGGAACGGAATTTCATCAATAATTTTAGTGGTTATGGTAAAGCTGTAATTGTTTTTAATATCAATTTTCACAAAGTTCTCATCTCCGTTAGAAAGCTTTTCCGGCAGAATTCTTTGAACCTGTAAGGCATTTTTTTGATTAAAAATCAACAGAAAATCTACCATTGCGGCCAGAAAACATAGCAGGAGTACGATATGGGCAGCCCACATCAGTACCGGAAAGAAAAATGCAAGGACATACAGAATCCCCACTCCGATGAGTGCAAAAAAGAAACGTGTATTAATGTATAAGTTTTTCATGGGTTGGGTTGCAGGTTGCAGATGAAAGGGTTTAGAAATTATAATCCAAACTCTTCTCTCTACTAACCTATCTCGGTATTTCTATTCCTTCTAAAATCTGGCGGATAATTTCATCTGCGGTAAGACCTTCCATCTCTCTTTCCGGAGATACGATTACTCTGTGCCTTAAAACAGCGTAGCTTGCTTCTTTAATATCTTCAGGAGTTACAAAATCTCTTCCTCGTAATGCCGCAAATGCCTTTGATGCCGTAAGAAGTGCTAATGAAGCTCTTGGGGAAGCCCCTAAATATAAGAATTGGTTTTCTCTTGTATTGATGATAATTTTCGCAATATATTCCATCAATTGGGCTTCCACAATGATTTCTTTTACCAGATGCTGATAGTTTTTCAATTGTTCAGCTGTAATAACGCGGTTGATTCCTTCTGTTTTATCCTCTTTTTTACTTTCGTGCTGATTTTTAATGATCGCGATTTCCTGTTCAAGATTAGGATATCCTACATTGATTTTGAATAGAAAACGGTCCAGCTGCGCTTCCGGAAGTCTATACGTTCCTTCATGTTCTATCGGATTTTGAGTAGCGATCACCAGGAAAGGCTCTTCCAGAGTATAACGTGTTCCATCCATTGTGATCTGTCTTTCTTCCATAACTTCAAATAATGCAGACTGTGTTTTTGCCGGCGATCTGTTGATCTCATCAATCAGGATGAAATTGGAGAAGATAGGCCCTTTTTTAAATTCAAATTCTGAGTTTTTCACATTGAATACGGATGTTCCCAAAATATCAGAAGGCATAAGATCCGGTGTAAACTGGATTCTGCTGAAACCCACGTCTATGGTTTTGGCTAATAATTTCGCAGTGATTGTTTTCGCGACTCCCGGAACTCCTTCAATAAGAACGTGGCCGTTGGAAAGTAATGCGGCCAAAAGATGTTCAATCATCTTCTCCTGTCCTACGATCACTTTTCCGATCTCAGATTTTACTTTCTCCAGACTTGCACGAAGTTCTATCATATTGATTCTCGACTGAAACTGCTCTTCCTGTTTATTAAGATTGATAGCGCTTTGGTTTTCTATATTGGGGTTATCAAAGTTTTCCATAATAATTTTAATTTGTCTGTTTAACAATGCTTATCTACAATTAAATTTATGTTAACGAGCTTAGATTTTAGCATTGAAAACTTTTATATGGTTAGGTTATTCTATTGTTATATTATTTAAGTATTTCATCAAGGAGCTTATTGATCCTTGTAAGATCTTCTTTCATTACGCTGGCGTAAGGATCCTGAGCTTTTTTGATAAGTGCCATAGCTTCATTGATCATTTCCATGGTTTTCCCGGTTTTCAAATGTAATTTTTTTGCAAATTCTTCATCTAAATGCTGGGTATCTATCAACAGATCCATTCTCACTTTGTTCAGAAAGTACTGAGCTTTCTTGGCCATCATATCATGAAAATCGCCTTCCTGAAGATACAGATTTCCAATGCTTTTCACAAAATCAAGGGAAGTATTTCTCAATGGTTCCGTTACAGGGACTATTCTTTGTTTTCTTTTTGCATTAAAGAAGATAAAAAGAATCAAGCCTCCTAAAAATATCCACCAAGCATATTTTAAAGCCGGATTTGACAATATAAATCTCATAAAAAACCGTGATTCAGAGCTTTTGTTTGAGACAAACCATAGGGTTTCCTTATCCTGAAGATATGAAAACACGTCCTGAGCGTATTTTACATTTCCGGGTTTCAGAAGATAATAATTCGTCAGAAAAAGTGGTTCCGCATGCGCATAGATGTATCCCTTACCAAACTTTACTTTGATAAAGTTCGCCTGATCTGTATTCTTTCTTTCTACCGTTTTTCCAAGTACTTCCACTCTGGGTTTAATGAATGAAAACCCTCTCCCCGATGGGAATTTATCCAGCTTAATGAAATCATTCTGAAATTTTTTATCGGTAAGTTTCAATACATTTTCTTCTTCAAAAGAGATTTCAGAATCATAATATCCAATGCTGTCTGAAATTTCTTTAGGCATACGGGTCACCATCAGAAATGCGTCTGAGCCTTCAGATACCTGAGTCAGAATTTCATTCCAGGACTCTCTGTCAATATTATTTTCAATAACTACAATATTGTGAGGGGACTTTTTATGCTGGCTGTAGTATTCGTAGGGGATCTGCTCAATTTTTTTCAGATTATTTTTAAAAAGATCTTTAGCTTCATTATTAAAAACAAACAATCCAAAGGGAGACTTTTCATTGATATCAAAATTCTTCCGCCAGTCTGTTGTTTCTTTTTTGTTAACTTCAAGCAATGCCAGAACAATCATCACAATGACGAAAATTACAGCATATGTTTTGAAAGTTTTATTCATGGTTATTATTGTTATGGTTTAAATGCCTGATACTGATTTTTAAATTTCTGGTAGCTTTCTTCTTCAATATTGAACTCTCCGTACCAGACATAATCAAAAATATAAGACAGATTAGAGAAGTCATTTTTCAGATGAGGAGCTTTTAGCTCTGCGGCATAGTCCTTATTTGTTTTTTCAGGATTCCAATTAATCAGTTTCTTGTCACTCAGCTTTTTTAAGATAAACAGGAATTGGTAACGAACTGCAGAACGGTAATCTCCTGCAAGTTCAAATTTTGCGATACTTTCAGGAAAATTAATTTCGTGGATATTTTCATGAAGCTCCTGCACATTAAGCTCCAGTTTTTTATTCTTTTTACCAAAAATAAAATTTCCGTCTTTGCCCATGATATATCTGATGATGAAATAAAGCAGAAACCCAACAAGAACAATGGCAAAGAGACGAATAAGAACAGTCGTAAGTTCCGCCGACTTATTGAGTGCTGTATCTCCAAAGATTCCCTGTATAATCTGATTAATCTTCCGCATCAGTTTTTGAAAGAAAGATTCTCTCGGTTTTGAAACGGAGTAATCAAATTCATTTCCTTTATATCTCGACGGAATGTTTTCTTTGAATGTTTTGGGGTACACCTCATTCTCCGATACCGGATATTTCATCAGTACAGAATCTGCACGAAGCATATTCCTGTAATGTCCGGTTGTATATAATGAATCTGCCAGATCATCAGAAACCGGAGCATCATCCTGAGCCTGAACCAGCCCAAGAGAGAAAAAAAACAGTATGAAAAAAAGAATTTTATTCATTGATTCCAATCGTATCTATTTCTGCCAATTCTACTTTCTGGTGAAGATCTGTTCTGCTGTCATAATACATTAATCCCGCATTCACATACATCAGATTAGATAGAAAAAATGAAAGCAACATGGAAACTCCGTAGAATACAAAAAAAATGATTCCGGCAGTTCCGGTAAAAGGATTCTGTTCAAAATTTCCGTCCGGTGTAGAGGTAAGAAGCGATCCGTAAAAAAACATCATCGGGATAAATGTGAATATAGATGTTGCCATGTAAATGATAATAAACATTACAAAGGCAGATCCCCAATATTTCCAGAACGGAGATTTTTCACTTCCATGCGGGTAAGAAAACTGAGAACGCAAAGAATAACTCAGACTTCCCCAGAAGCCTCTGTCCGAATTAAAATAATCATACATCAGAAAGGTAGTAAAATTAAATATTGTTGGATAAAGCAACAGGATGAGAAACAACCCGATAATAATAAAAATCAGGATATAAGAAAAACCTACCACGAATAAAATTGCCGGAGTAACAATAAAGATCATTCCCAGACACAGCTTTACAATTCTACCGGCATTGTTTTTAAAGTCGCCAAGAATTTCATCTGTCTTTATTTTTTCTGCTCCCTGTGCAATTCTTTTTAAGTAAAAAACTGGATACAGATAATTGACAATCATCAGAATCATAAAAAGCAGGAAAGTCAGTAATCCTACTGTAATCAGCATTCCGGAATTTTCTGCAAAATACTGTTCAAAATAATAGGTCTCGCCGCTAAGATTGGATCCGAATATCTGCGAAAAGAGTTCTTTATACCCGAAAATTACAACGGTTACCATTAAAATCAGGAGCAAGCCATTGATCAGGATATAGTTTTTAAAATAATTCTTCCCGTATAATTTGAAAAAATTGAAACTATCACTGATAAAAGTTCCAAAATCTCTTTTTTTATAAAATTGTATCATGGATGTGTTGATTAGTTTTTTTGTAGACAACAGACGGATATACAAAATAGTAGAATCCTATGATTGCCAGTGAGCCTAAAATAATGATCAGGTTCAAAAGCAGAGGCATCTTCAATGCGTGTCTGGTGACATAACCTTCTATAATCCCTGCACAAATAGTGAAAGGAACCGTACTCAAAAATATTTTAAATGAATCTTTAAATCCTTTTTTAAAAGAATTAAATCTCGAAAACGTTCTCGGAAACAAAATAGAAGCTCCCAGAATCAATCCGCACATGGCTTCCACTACCATGGCAAAAATTTCAAAGACTCCATGAAGCCATATTCCTCTTGCACTCTCTTTCAATGCACCATAATCATAGAAAAAATATTGAAAAGCCCCCAGCATCACACTGTTGGAAAGTAGTGCGAATAATGTTCCCACTCCTCCGGCAATTCCGTAAATGTACAACTTCGCTCCTACCTGAATATTATTAAAAATAATCCCGATCGTACTTCCCCAAGTGCTTCCACTCTGATACACTCCTACAGCATTGTTATTTTTAATATTTTCAATAGTTTCATTCACATACCCTTCACCCAGGATAATATTCACAAAGCTTTTATCATAAACAGCAGAAAGTACTCCTATTGAGGTAAATAAAATGAAAAAGAGAAACGCATACATCAGATATCTCCGGTACTGATACATCAGCAGCGGAACTTCCGTTTTGAAAAAGTATACCAGCCTGTTCTCCTCCACCCTTTTTGTTTTATAGATCTTCTGAAAAATCTGGGCAGATAAATGATTCAGATAAACGGTAGTATTGCTTTTGGGATAATAAGTCTGGGCAAAAGAAAGATCGTTGATCAGGTTTATATACAGTGAAGACAGGTCATCAGGATTTTTTTTTATTTTCCCTTGAATAACCTGTTCGATTCCCAACCATTTTTCTTTATTTTGTTTAATGAAATAAACTTCTCTCATAATTGTTAAGGCTAAAATAATAAAAAATATGTCTCAAATTGCGATAAATACCTCACAAAATGTAAATATTAATTTTAATATTGCTGGTGTAGGAGAAAGGATGCTTGCCTTTATTATTGATCTTCTGATCAGGATTGCCTACGTGGTAATTATCCTGTATCTGTTCTTCAATATTTTTGATTTGGGATATCTTTTAGAGGGTCTTGACAGCTGGTCAATACAGGCTGTATATCTTGTCCTTACCTTTCCTGTTTATATTTATCCCCTTGTAATGGAAAGCTTGATGGAAGGTCAGACTCCTGGTAAAAAGCTCATGAAAATCAAAGTAGTGAAGATTGACGGTTACCAGGCAAGCTTCGCTGATTATATGATCCGGTGGGTCTTCAGAATTGTAGATGTTTCATTTGCCGGAGTAGTAGGACTTATTTCTATGATTGTTTCTAAAAATAATCAGCGTTTGGGTGACATAGCTTCCGGAACAGCTGTTATTTCTCTAAAGAACAACATCAATATTTCTCATACAATCCTGGAGAATATCCATGAAAATTATATTCCTTCTTTCCCTCAGGTGATTGCTTTGAGTGATAACGACATGAGAATCATCAAAGATAATTATACCAAAGCTCTGAAAGTAGACGACCGCCAGATCATCAGTAAACTGTCTGAAAAAATCAAAAGCATTCTGAAACTGGAAATAGATCCCACTAAAATGACGGAAAGACAGTTCATCAATGTTATTATCAAAGATTACAACTATTATACAGGAAAAGACAATTAGTAGAGTTGATCGTCAATTTTGCTTCGCAAGTGAACGGTTAATTTAAAAATGTTGAAAAATTAACAGCAAAGCCTATTCTCTATTGCTTATTGCTTATTGCTTATTGCTTATTGCTTACGCAAAGCTCGGTGCAATTTTTGTATATTTATCATTAAAGTCCTGAATCATGAAATTTGAAAACAATAAATCCGGAAACGGCGGAGTTCTTACTCTAAACAATGAAACAAAAGAAGTAGGGAGACTTACCTATACAATTTTCCCTGAAGATCATAAATTCATTATTTCTTTTGTATTGGTACACCCTGAATTCGAAGGAAGAGGAATGGGAAAATTTTTAGTGGAAGAAGCCATCAAATTTGCCAGAGAAAACAATTGGAAAGTATATCCGCACTGTTCCTATGCAAGATCTGTGATGATGAGAATGAGTGATGTGGACGATATATTTTTAAAGAATTAAAACTTCGTTGAGCAGGATATCTTCAATATCATCCGGATAATCTACTTTTAGATGATGATCGGAAGCTACCCACTCCATAATTTCCTGAAGACTTAAAACCTTGGAATTGGGTATTCCCATTTTGTCAAGAGCACATGCATTGCATTCCTGTTCATATTGATTGTGGATAGGAATTACGAAAAGTTTCTTATCCATAAACAATGCTTCTGCCGGACTTTCAAAACCTGCGTTGCACAAAACCCCTTCACAGCCTTCAAAGAATTTCAAATACTGAGTTTCATCAATAGGAAATACTTCCACGTTTTTCACCCTTACCTGTACTTTGCTGTATTTTGAAAATACTTTCCACTCCACAGGAATTTTTCTTAAAACCTTAATAATATTCTCATCTGCAAAACTGGGAAGATAAACAAGATAATATCCATGTTTATAAGGATTCAGATTTCTGATCTTTCTTCTGATTACAGGTTTTTTGATCTGTGGATGATAATTTTCAAAATGGAATCCTATTTTTCTTTCGCTGGGAACATAATATTTAAGAATCATTTCCCCCAGAAAATCTTTTTCCTTTGGTTTGGGGGTTTCAGGAAAACTCATGGAAGCCTGGTGGCTGAGTTCTATCATTGGCAGCTTTTTCAGCTTGGAAGCCCAACCTGTCAGAGGTTCATAATCATTAATAATTAAATCATACTGTGACAGTTCCAGCTCTCTGATTGTTTTAGCTGCTTCAAAGAATTTATTTTCGGTAAATGTTTTTCGGTAAGATAAGCCTCCTGTCTTATTATAGATAAGAGAAATACCTTTGTATTGAAAATTAATATCAAAATCAGCCTTCAATTGCGATTGATGACCACTGATCAGGGTATCCACAGATGCATGTTTTTTGAGAAGAGGAATGATTTCCTGTGCTCGGGCGACATGCCCGTTTCCAGTACCCTGGAATGCATACAAAATCTTCATTTAGGAAAAGTTGGTTACAATCTTTAAAAGAGCTGAATTATCCATCTCCTGGATTTCTTCTGCTTCATCATCTTTCAGTAAATGTTTATGCTCATCATAATAAAAAATACTCCATTGTTTATCATGATACTCCAAAGCAGAAAGATTTTCTATCCAGTCACCGGAATTCAAATAAGTACAGGATCCTTTTTTATTAACTACCTCACGAATCTGAGGCTGGTGGATATGCCCGCACACCACATAATCATATTGGTTGTCAATAGCCAGCTCAGAAGCCGTCAATTCAAAATCTCCGATATATTTTACCGCTTTTTTCACATTGTTTTTGATCTTCTTTGAAAATGAGTATTTCTCTTTACCCATTTTTTCTAAGAACCAATTTACAACATTATTGATAATAATCAGAAGGTCATAACCTTTTCCACCGAGTTTGGCGATCCATTTTGAGTGCTGGACGGATGCATCGAAAACATCCCCGTGAAAAATCCAGGTTTTTTTCTGATCGATATTCAGACAGATTTTATTACAGACTTTAAGTTTTCCCAGTTCAAAATCTGTGAACTTACGGAACATTTCGTCATGATTGCCTGTAATATAATAGACATCTGTTTTCTTGGTAGCTAATGAAAGAATCTTTCTGATTACTTTCAAATGAGGTTTAGGGAAGTAAGACTTTTTAAATTGCCAGATATCAATAATATCACCGTTTAAAACTAAAGTTTTAGGCTGGATAGAATTGAGGTATCTCAACAGTTCTTTAGCCTTACATCCATAAGTTCCCAAATGAACATCCGATATAACAACTAATTCAACGTTTCTTTTCATAGTTTTGTACAAAGAAACTAATTGAAAATTAACTGTATATGAATGCTATATTATTTTTTATAAAGAGTTCATCAGCTCTTCAGTAATTTCCATGTTGTGATAAACGTTCTGCACATCATCATCCTCTTCAAAACGCTCAAGCATTTTCATATTCGCTTTGAACTGTTCTGCGTTTACTTCTTTTGTATTATTTGGAATTCTTTGAAGTTCTGCACTTTTTGCTTCAATTCCCAGCGCATCCAATTTGTGAGATAAAGAACCAAAATCTTCAAAAGCTGTGGTAATCATTACTTCTTCTTCATCTTTTTCTACATCTTCTGCTCCTCCGTCAATCATTTCCATTTCGAAATCATCCCAATCCATTTTGATCTGAGCCAAATCTATTGTAAAAATTCCTTTTCTGTCGAAAATAAATGCTAATTCACCATTTTTACCAAGGTTACCGTCAAACTTGTTGAAGATAGCCCTTACGTTGGCTACAGTTCTTGTTGTATTGTTTGTAGTACATTCTACAAAAAATGCAACACCACCTTGTCCATAACCTTCATAAGTGATTTCTTCATAGTTTTCTGCATCTGCACCACTCGCTTTCTTAATGGCTCTTTCAACATTATCCTTAGGCATATTAGCCCCTTTTGCGTTCTGGATACATCTTCTCAACGCGGGATTGGATTCCGGATCTGTTCCACCTGCTTTTACAGCCAGTGCAATATCTTTTCCTATTTTAGAGAATGTCTTGGCCATTTTATCCCATCTGGCCATTTTAGAAGCTTTTCTATATTCAAATGCTCTTCCCATTTTAATTTTTAAATTTCCAACAAAATTACTCAAAAGTCAACAAAAAAAAAATACCTCCAATCAAATTGGAGGTATTCATTATTTAGAAAAATTAATTATTTTTTCTTTTTAACTACTTTTTTAGCAGGAGCTTTCTTACCTCCTTTTTTAGTAGCTTTTTTTGCTGGAGCAACAACAACATCAGATTTTTGATATTTGTTCCATTCACTGTCATCACCAATGTATCTAACAGTTACTTTTCTATCAGCTTGTCTTTCAGCATCAGATGCAGATTCTGCAACTTTAGCATTTTGCTCTCCAATACCTACTGATTTTAATACGTTAGTATCTACACCTCTCGCATCTAAAGCAGCAACTACAGAAGCAGCTCTTTCTTTAGATAATTTCAAGTTGTAAGCATCACTTCCTTTTTTGTCAGTTTCTCCAACTAATAGGAATCTACCTCCATCTTTCTTAATGATTTCAGCTGCAGTATCTAGAGCTCCTTTAGATTCAGGCTTGATAGTAGCTTTGTTAAAATCAAAGTATACGCTCTTAAGGTTCTTTTCAACATCAGTAGCTGTTACTTCTTTTGGTTTAGGACATCCGTTGTATTCTGGAAGACCTGGAACAGTAGGACAAGCATCATCTTTATCTAAGATACCGTCATTATCTGTATCTGGCCAAGGACAACCGTTGTTTTCTTTTGGACCTGCTACAGTAGGACAAGCATCATCTTTATCGATTACACCGTCACCGTCAGTATCTGGCCAAGGGCATCCGTTGTTTTCAACCGGACCAGCCACTTCTGGACATTGATCGTCTTTATCTGGAACTCCGTCACCGTCAGTATCAGGACATCCTTGGAATTCTGGTAAACCTGGAGTATCTGGACAAAGGTCATCTTTATCTAGGATACCATCCTTATCTCTGTCTCTGTTTCCGAATCTGAATAAGATAGAAGCAGAAGCCTGCCAGAAGTTAGCCACTGTAGAGTGGTCACCTGGAGTTGATACATAATCACCCTGAACACCAAGACCGAAGTTTTTAGTTACCCAGAAGTTAGCACCAGCACCTGTAGCCACAGTAAAGTGGTTAGCTTTACCGTTTTCGTTACCATCCTTACCGTTAACAACGTTTTCAATCGGGTTACCGTTAGCATCAACAGATGTTCTAGGGAAAGTAAGAGCTGTATAGTCATGTCTTAAGTAGTTAGCACCAACTCTTAAATATGGATCAAACCAAGATTCTTCGTTCCATAAAAGACCTGCAGCGTGAGCCTGGAAACCAAGACCTGTCATTAGGAAAAATTCTTTCCCCATGTTGAATCTTTTGTTTTCAACATTTCCAACAGAAGTTTGCCAGTCAATTACTAAACCTTTACCAATATTTCTAGCAACAGTTAGCTTAGATAGTGGAGGTGTAATAGAAAAGTTGTTCACATTGAACATACTTTTTGTCAAATTGTTAGCAGAGAACGTATTACTGAAGTTACTTCTTGCTGCTACGTGGTTTTCAGCATGAGCACCAACTCCGATTAACCACGGATTGTTGGTAGTCTGTGCGAAAACAGTAGAGGCAACAGTAAGCGCCAATGCTGAAATTCCTAATTTTAGATTTTTCATAGAATTAAATGATTAAATAATTGATAATGCAAAATAAATATAATTTTTCTTTATACACAAAGTTTTTCAAATGATTTTTAACTTTTCTTTAATATTCTGTCGAGGTTCCGTTTATTTTCTCTATCTTTTATCGCCTCTCTTTTATCGAAAAGTTTTTTCCCTCTACCAAGCGCTATCAGCACCTTTGCTTTACCTCGGTCAGTGATATATAATTTTAAAGGTACTATGGTATTCCCGGCATCCTTTAACTTTTTTTCAAGTTTTTGTAATTCTTTTTTGTGCAAGAGCAATTTCCGTTCCCTTTTTGTTTTATGATTGTAAAAAGTTCCCAATTTATATTCATCAATCATCATGTTGATGATGTACAATTCCCCATCAATAAACTGACAGAAGGATTCTGTGATAGATGCTTTGGAAGAACGCAAAGATTTTATTTCTGTACCCGTCAAAACCATTCCGGCTTCATACTCTTCAAGAATTTCATATTCAAAACGGGCTCTTTTATTTAATATGCTAACTGTTTTCTCAATCTTCATCATTTTAAAATTTCGTTAATGGAATATATAAAAAATACCATACATTTAAAAACTTGACTACTATATTATTACAAAATACCCAAATTCTTTTCGTATTTTTGCGCCAAATTTACAAAACTATATGTTAACAGTATCTAACTTATCTTTACAATTCGGGAAAAGAGTTCTTTTTGACGAGGTAAATATTATGTTTACCAAAGGAAACTGCTACGGAATCATCGGAGCAAACGGTGCGGGAAAGTCTACATTCCTGAAAATACTAACAGGAAAGCAGGATCCTACAACAGGAAATGTATCTCTGGAACCGGGGAAAAGAATGTCAGTTTTGGAACAGGATCACTTTGCTTACGATCAGTTTACTGTTCTTGAAGCTGTTTTAAGAGGTAATAAGAAATTATTTGAGATAAAAGAGGAAATGGATGCGTTATACGCAAAAGAAGATTTCTCTGACGAAGACGGTATTAAAGCCGGGGAACTAGGTGTAATTTATGACGAAATGGGTGGATGGACTGCAGAATCTGATGCTCAGACCATGCTTTCTAACGTAGGAATCACAGATGATATGCACTGGCAGTTAATGAGTGAACTTGAGAACAAAGACAAAGTAAAAGTTCTTTTGGCTCAGGCACTTTTCGGAAATCCTGATGTATTGATTCTGGATGAGCCTACCAACGACCTTGATATTGACACCATCTCATGGCTTGAAGACTTCCTTGCTGATTATGAAAACACTGTAATCGTTGTATCTCACGACCGTCACTTCCTTGACACGGTTTGTACACACATCGGTGACCTGGATTATTCTAAGCTTAACCTATATACAGGGAACTACTCTTTCTGGTACCAGGCTTCTCAATTGGCAACAAGACAAAGAGCTCAGGCCAATAAGAAAGCAGAAGAGAAGAAAAAAGAACTTCAGGACTTCATTGCAAGATTCAGCTCTAACGTTGCTAAGGCAAAACAGGCAACTGCAAGAAAGAAAATGATCGACAAATTAAATATTGACGATATTAAGCCTTCTTCCAGAAGATATCCTGCTATTATTTTCGAGATGGAGAGAGAAGCTGGAGATCAGATTTTAGATGTAAAAGGTCTTGAAAAAACAAAAGACGGAGAATTATTATTCTCTAATATTGATTTAAATCTTAAAAAAGGAGATAAAGTAGCTGTACTTTCCAAAAACTCTTTAGCCATTACAGAATTCTTCGAAATTCTTGCCGGAAATGTTGAAGCGGACAAAGGTACGGTTGCATGGGGAGTAACGACCAACCAGTCTCACATGCCATTGGATAATACCAATTTCTTCCAGGAAGACATGAGTTTGGTTGACTGGTTGAGACAGTTTACAAAGAACGACGAAGAACGTCACGAAGAATTCGTAAGAGGATTCTTGGGAAGAATGCTATTCTCAGGGGATGAAGCGCTGAAATCCTGTAAAGTACTTTCAGGAGGTGAAAAAATGAGATGTATGTTCAGTAGAATGATGCTTCAAAAAGCAAATGTTCTTTTATTAGATGAACCTACCAACCACTTAGACCTTGAGAGTATCACTACTTTGAACAACTCTTTATCTAACTTCAAAGGAAATCTTTTACTGGCATCCCATGACCACGAAATGCTTTCAACAGTCTGTAACAGAATTATTGAACTGACTCCTACCGGAATCATCGATAGAGAAATGACTTATGACGAATACCTTGCTGATAAAAAGGTAAAAGAATTAAGAGAGAAAATGTATTCTTAATCTGAGCAACATTAAAATTTATATAAAAATACCTCAAAACAATGTTTTGAGGTATTTTCGTGTAAACAAATAAATAAAATAATTATTTCGTCAATTTTGCAGTAGGCAGAGTAACTGTTACCGGATCTTTATGTGCCAGATTTCATGACTGATTACAGCAAGCAATTCATTATTAATGACCATATTCATTAATGCAGATAACGTATTGATATCTTTATTTCTTAACTTTATAATTCAAATTTGGGTCATCCTGAAACTGGTATTTTCCAACAGTTTGTTCAGTCTTACATCGTATCGATCTTTAGTTCCTGCTACAGAATTATTTTTACCCATCCAGTCTAATGATTCTTTGGATAATTTAATTGCCATCTTCGTTGGTAAATGTAAATTTTCTACATCATTTGAAACCATTACTGCTGCTTTTCCAAGGTTAATTTTCTTTGTATTGATCGAATATGCAGCCTCCAGTAAAGAAGGCATAGAGTAATTCATTTCATAGTCATTTAAAATTTGAGACACGAAGGCAGCCCTATTTTAACAGTGATAATGTCAAAACTTCGTTTCAGTTCTTCATAGAATGCTATTTTTTTTCCTTATTTTTGTGAAATGAGTCAAAAATGGATTTACAAGCCTGAACCCGATGAGGAAGTTGTGGACAGACTAAGTTCGTCACTTGGTTTTGGTACTTTTGAATCTAAAATCCTCGTTCTAAGGGGAATTGACAATTATCAAAAGGCCAGAGAATTCTTCAAACCAAACCTTAACGATATCCACAACCCGTTTTTAATGGCAGATATGCAAAAAGCTGTAGAGCGTATTGCCACCGCCATTGAAAATGGTGAAAAAATATTGGTATATGGTGACTATGACGTGGACGGAACTACAGCGGTTGCCCTGATGTATCTTTACCTCAGCAAGATTGTTGAGAAAAAATATCTGGACTATTATATCCCGGACAGGAATTCTGAAGGGTATGGAATTTCTACTGAAGGAATTGATTTTGCCAAAGAAAATGGCTTTTCATTAATTATCGCTCTGGACTGTGGAATCAAGGCACTTGATATGATCAACTATGCCAGCAATCTTGGGATAGATTTTATTATCTGTGATCACCACCTTCCCGGTGATGAAATTCCTAACGCTGCGGCTGTGCTTGATCCTAAAAGAAGTGACTGCCGGTATCCTTTCAAAGAACTTTCAGGATGTGGTGTTGGTTTTAAGCTCTGCCAGGGACTTAATACCATTTATAAATTACCGGAAGCAGAATTATTTGAACTGACAGATCTTCTGGCAATCTCCATTGCTGCCGATATTGTTTCCATGACAGGAGAAAACAGGGTTCTGGCTAAAATGGGATTAAAAACCCTCAGAAAAACCAGAAATCTTGGTTTAAGATTATTGATTCCTGAGGATAAGCTTTCTCATTTTGAAATTTCCAATATCGTTTTTGAAATCGCTCCAAAAATTAATGCTGCCGGAAGAATTTCCCATGGTAAAGCAGCGGTGGAACTTATGGTGTCTGACAACCTGAAGCATGCGAATCAGATTGTGAATGATATTATGAACCTCAACGATGAAAGGCGTGAGCTGGATATGAATTCCACCCTTTCCGCCCTGAATCAGATTATAGAATCCCAACAGGAAACCAAGCATACTACTATTGTTTATCATCCCGAATGGAATAAAGGAGTAATCGGGATTGTTGCCTCAAGACTTATTGAAACGTATTATAAACCTACACTGGTATTTACCGATGGTAATAATGGTGAGATGGTAGCTTCTGCAAGATCCGTTTCTGATTTTGATGTACATGAAGCTCTTGATCTGTGTTCTGAATATTTCCTTAAATTCGGAGGTCATCACGCTGCAGCGGGACTTTCAATGGAAAAGGATAAGTTTGAGGCTTTCAAAGAGAAATTTGAAAAAATAGTTTCTGAAAAAATCAAGGATCACCAGAAAGAGCCATCTATTACGATTGATACAGAGATTAAAGTGGATGAAATCAACAGAGAGTTTATCAATTTCCACAGAAAACTGGCTCCATTTGGACCTCATAATATGAAGCCTATTTTCACATTAACGAATCAGAAATTGTCGGGATATGTAAAAACGATGGGAAAAGATAATAATCATCTGAAGTTTTATATCAAACAGGAATCTACGGGACGAAATATTGAATGTGTAGGGTTTAAATTGGGGCAGTTTGTTGATGATTTTAAGAATAAAAATTTCGACCTGGCTTTTACCCTGGAAGAAAACCACTGGAAAGGCAATGTCACTCACTATCTTAATATCAAGGACGTAAAATTTAGAGAGTAAGTAAGGTTACGGGATTTAGGTTGCAGATAATAAAAGCCTGAACAATATAAAGTTCTGTTCAAAAGATTGATATTCTAAACTACTGCTACCTGCCCTCCGCTATCTATTAGCTAACAAAAAATGAAAAAAATCGGTTTATTTTTCGGATCATTTAATCCAATTCATATCGGACATCTTATTCTGGCTAATTATATCCTGGAAAACTCTGATATGGATGAGCTTTGGTTTGTTGTGAGCCCGCAAAACCCGTTTAAGGACAAAAAATCTTTACTGAATGACCATAACAGACTTGATATGGTACAGCTGGCAGTAAAGAATTATCCTAATATGAGGGCTTCCAATGTAGAGTTTTCTCTTCCGAAACCAAGCTATACCATTGATACACTCACTTATCTTCACGAGAAATATCCTGATTATTCTTTCAGCCTGATCATGGGAGAAGATAATCTGAAGAGTCTTCATAAATGGAAAAATTCTGATATTCTGATCAAAAATCATCATATTATTGTTTATCCTAGAGTATTTGAAGGTGAGAAAAAAGATTCGGATTATTTACAGCACGAAAATATATCCCTGATCAAGGCTCCGGTAATAGAACTTTCGGCCACTGAAATCCGGAACATGGTTAAGAATGGTAAAAATGTAAGACCTATGTTGCCGCCAGAAGTTTTTGAATATTTGGATGGTAGTAGTTTTTATAAGTAATTTTGCAGTTCAGAAATGAGAGGCAAAACTTAAAAAGCCAGAGAAAGACTCTTACTTTTAACTCTCACATCATACTTTAAGAAATGGATTTCATCGAAAAATTTTTCTCAAAATATTCTCAGGAAAAAATCATCAAATGGTTTAAACAGATTTGTCTTGCTGAAGCCGTTTCCTGTCTTTTACTGTATGGTATTGCGATGATCTGGATCCGATATGATGAAAATTTATATTCTATTATCTTCATCAGCGTTATTGGCAGTTTGCACGGATTATTTTTTACGCTTTACCTTTTACTCTGCCTTCCTGCCAGAAAAATTTATAATTGGGATGATGAAGATTTTGTCTTTGCCTTATTGTCTGCATTCTTCCCCTTTGCAACGGTCTGGGTAGATAAAAAGCTCGCCAGATTCGACAGAGAATAAACAATATAAAGCAAGAGGCTGTCTCAAAAGTGTCATTCTGAACGAAATGAAATGTAGTGAAGAATCTCATATGTTTGGTTATCAAGGAGATTCTTCCTTCGTCAGAATGACAAAAGCCAGATTGTTTGACTTTTGAGACAGCCTCTTTTTTATTTTTACGGTTATTACAATCCCGTTTCGCATGTGTTTTTGTGTGAAGCATAATTCCTGAACTAAGGGAATACGTTCTATTACAGTTTATATTTTAAAAAAAATCTTCATTATTTTTTTAACAAATGTAACATTTAACATCTTTCATTTGTCTTATTACACAGAAAGGTCAAGCAATCAATATTTCAACGTGAATTTTTATTAACTGATAATCAAATGATTACAATAATTCAAAAATATTTTTAAGTACTTTGTATTGCATAATACTAAATTTATTACATATCTTTGTAATGTTAAATAACAAACCATACAAGCTATTAATTAAAAAAGAATAATCATGAAGACTCAAATTCTTATTGCAGCACTATTTTTCGGTGGACTTATCACTGCCCAGCAGAAAAAAGACAGTTTGAAAGTAAATGCTATAGATGCAGTGACTCTCAAGAAGCAGGTTTTCAAAAAACAAGGTGACCGTTTGGTGTATGATGTAGCTTCTTCATCAATTGCTAAAGGAACAAACACTTTTAATCTTTTGAAACAAACACCGATGATTTCCAGTATTGACGGAAAAACGCTGAAGATTTTGGGAAAAAATGATGCAATCATCTACATCAACAATAAGAAAACCAACATGGATTCTGAAGCGTTGATTGAAATGCTGAAGTCTACTCCATCTGAGGACATCCAGAAAATAGAAGTGATTACAGTTCCGGGAAGTGAATTCCAGGTTGAATCCAAAGAAGGTGTCATCAATATTGTAATGAAAAAAAGCAAGAATAACGGTTACAACGGAACGTTGAAAATGCAGAATGAGCAGGCGTATTACAATAACCCTAATGCAGGAGCTTCTTTTAATTTCAGACAAGGTAAATGGTCTGGTAATTCCAATTTCAGAATGGGAAGCTGGACGGACAGACAAAGATATACACTTTCCAATGGAGATTCTACTTTCAAAAATGAATCATTTGGATTTAATGATGATCCTAATAAAAATTTTGGAGGAGGTTTCAATGTTGATTACGAGATCAATAAAAAACACAGTCTTGGATTCTCCTACAACATGAGATACAATAAAAGTTTCAATTCTGTACTGGATATTACCAACTGGCAAAACGGAGCATTAAATAACAGAACAGTCAATAACGAGGATGCACAGACCAGAAATCATTCTTTTAATTTGAATTATGAGATGAAAACGGATTCACTTGGAAGTAAGCTTACGTCAAACGTTTCTTACCTGTGGTTCAACAGGGATAAAGTAAGTTTCAATGAAAGTTTTCCTCTAACAAATGATACGATTAACAAATATTCTGCATTGCATCAGGCTGTTCCACAGATCATCAACAACTATGCTGCCAATATCGATTATCTGAAAAAGACGGCTAAAGGCGCAACGTGGTTAATGGGAATCAGTTACAACCACACCAATACAGATAACGATACCAAACAGGATAAATTGACAAAAGGAGAATTTATCATTGATCCCAACCAAACCAATCACTTCATTTATAAAGAAAATATATTGGGAATTTATCTGAACTATGAAAGAAAACTGACTGAGAAAATATCCGGAAAAATAGGAGCCCGTTACGAAATGACCAGAAGTACAGGTGATATTGTGGATAAAACAGGATTTGAAAGAAATTACAACAACCTTCTGCCTTACCTGAATTTAAATTACACCATCAGTTCAGACCATAATTTGAGCTATACTTTTTCCAGCAGAATCAGAAGACCTAGATTCTGGGAGCTGAATCCTTCGAGAACCTACTTCACTCCTACCAATTATACGCAGAACAATCCATTTATACTGGCTTCCAAATATTATAATCAGGAGTTAAATTATATGTACAAGAATGCATTCTATGCCAATCTTAGTTTTAATATGGTGGAAGATGCGGCAGCCTCAGACCTGATTCCATTACAGGGAACTGTAACAGCTCCAAAAAAGGATGCTAAGGGGAAAATCATCAAGGATATCAAAGGAAATCCAATTATGGAAACTACAAGATTCTTAAGATATATCAGAACTAATTATGGTAAAAACAGAGAAATTGCTCTTACTCTTGGAATGAACAAATCCTGGTTCAAAGATATATGGACAACCAACTATTCTGTCAATTTAGGATATGTTACCTACAAAGGCGGAGTATTTGAAGATCCTACTTCCATGCCGGTTCCGGGAGAAACTGAAGTTGTAGATCCTTATATCATTGATGTTAAAAACTATAATATGTCTGCAACCCTCAATAATGTCATCAGACTGTCTTCTAAAAAAGACTGGTTTCTGGGAGTGAATTACTTCTTTGCCAGCCAGACTGCCATGGAAGGAGGGATGATTGGGGCAAGACAAAGCTTTGATCTCAGCCTGAAAAAAATTGCAGGAGACTGGACGATTGTAGCGGAAGTAAGCGACCTGTTTAATCAAAGTTTTTACCGCATTAAAGGAGTACAGCCTAATGGAAAATTTAACAATATCACCAACTTCAATTATCCAAGGTTAATCAGCATCGGGGTTACTTACAATTTCGGAAATCAGAAACTTAAAAAAGCAAGGGAAATGAAATCAGCTAATGATGCTGTAAAATCAAGAACCTAATCTATAAAAACTTATATCACTATCCACTCTTAAATAAAACAAACATGAAACGTATAATTTTGTCAATGGCCATCATATTCGGTACTTGCGCACTCGCTCAGGAGAAAAAATCCGACACGGCAAAAACAAAAAATATAGAAGGAGTTACCATTACAAAACAGGTTTTCAAAAAACAAAGCGATCGTTTTGTATATGATGTGGCAGCTTCTCCCATAGCGAAAGGAAATACTACTTTTGATCTGCTAAAGCAGACGCCGTTATTATCTTCCACAGATGATAAAACATTGAAAATTGCTGGAAAAAATAATGCGCTGATCTATATCAACGGAAGAAAAAGCAATATGGATTCCGAATCTCTGGCTCAGTTCCTGAAAAATACTCCGGCTGAAAATATCCAGAAAATTGAAGTCATTACCGTTCCAGGAAGCGAATATCAGGTGGAATCATCTGATGGAATCATCAATATCGTTTTAAAGAAAAAAATGAGTGATGGTCTCAACGGAAACATGAGAATGTCTAATACTACCAATAAATATAACGGAAGCCAGGCGAGTTTCTCAGCCAACTACAGAAAAAACAAACTGGGAATAAGCGCCAGCCTTAGTGGTGGTGAAAATATAGAGGCACAAACGTATACGTTAAGAAATGGTACTGCCAAAACTTCTAATGAATCCGTAGGAGATGTTGATGATCCGAATAAAAACATCGGTGGTTATCTGAATATTGATTATCAACTGAATGATAAAAGCAATCTCGCATTATCATGGAATACATGGGCCAATAAAAGTTATAATTCAACGGTAGATTTATTTAATACCATAAAAAAAACAAATACGGAATATACGTGGTCTAAAAACCGGGAAGATTCAAGATCTTATAACAATTCTGTGAATTTAAATTATGAATTAAAAACAGATTCATTGGGAAGTAAACTGAATGTAAATGCAGCCTACCTCAACTACAGAAGATTCCAGTCCACAGATAACCAGACTTTTGCTTCGGATATCAACAGAGAAGTAGGAAAAATAAAAACACAGGTATTCCAGGATCTTCCTCAGATTATTAATAATTTCTCCGGAATGGTGGATTATAATCAAAAGTTTAAAAATGATTTGACTGTATCTATAGGCGGAAATTATAATAAGACTAAGACAGATAATGATTCTAAAAACATAACTTATTCTTTTAATCCTGTAAAAGCACCGGATTCAAGACCCAACCATTTTATCTATGATGAAAACATCTACGGAATGTATCTTACCCTTGAGAAAAAGATTTCCGACAAACTTTCCGGAAAAATAGGTGCCCGATATGAGATCACCAACAGTCTTGGAACTTCTGATAACGCTCCCACAGAAGCTCTTAGAAGAATTGAAAGAAATTATAAAAACCTTCTTCCCTATCTAAGCCTGAATTATACAATTAATGATAAAAACAATATCTCCTATTCCTTCTCTAGCAGAATGAGAAGACCTAGTTTCTGGGAACTTAATCCGGTAAGGAACATTCTTACAGATGATAATTATACTCAGAATGACCCGTTTGTAAAGGCATCTTCTACCTATAATCAGGAGCTTACTTATATGTTCAAAAATTCATATTTCCTGATTTTAAACCACTCTTACATTCAGGATGTGATTACGCAGGTACCCCTTCAGGGATATCCGGTATCACCGGCTGGAAAGGAAGGCGAAAACCCGGCTTTAAGATATATCAGAACCAATTTTGGGAATAAACAGGAAATGTCCGCAATGGTAGGTATTCAAAAGTCATTTTTCAAGCAATACTGGACAACCAATTTCAATATCGGTGTACAGCATAATATTAACAATGGAAGCCTTGATACTGATCCTACTACAGGAGACCGATTTAAAGATGAAAAAGGTACTCATGGAAAATTTATTACGTACACCAATAAAACCAATTCTACCAGTCTTCTGATCCAAACCAACAACACCGTTCGTCTTGATAAAAAGAAAACATGGTTCTTCGGAGTTAATTACTTCTTTGTAGACAAGCAGCAGATTGAGCTTGGTTCTTTGAAAAACTTAATGAGTTTAGACCTTAGTCTTAAGAAAATGTGGAACGACTGGACTTTTGCAGTGAACGTAAATGATGTACTGAACACCAACATTGTTAAAATTGAAGATTTCCAGGAGAACGGAAATTACAATTACATCCATCAAAACCGCTACAACAGAAGTTTAACGGTAAGCCTTACCTACAATTTCGGAAACCAGAAAGTGAAAAAGGTAAGAGACATTGAAGGGGCGTCAGATACCATCAAAAGCAGAACAAGATAGAGAATTTATCTTTCTTCATATTTAATTATTCTTACAGTATCCGCTGATTCTTTTCAGCGGATTTTTTATATTTAATCATTATGAAAAAAAATATAAAAATTATTTTGATCTCCCTCAGCCTCCTATTTCTATGGACAGGCTGTAAAGAAAAAAAGATAGAATTGGAAAAAGATATCAGCTTTGATAAAGAGGAAAATATTCATTATGGAAATAATACTGAACAGGTTATGGATCTTTATATTCCACAAATCAAAACAACCAAAGAAAAAGATGTCTTTATCATGATTCATGGTGGAGGCTGGTGCAGTGGAAATAAATCACAGCTCACCTTCTTCACCCTTTCTCTAATGCAGAAGTTTCCTGATCATATTTTTGTTAATATGAACTACAGACTGGTTTCAGAAACAAATTATGGACTGCCTAATCAAATGAATGATATTAAAGAGGTTTCTGCTTTCTTAGAAAAAAAACTCAGGTACAATCCTAAGTTCATATTATTAGGAAACAGTGCCGGAGGGCATTTATCCATGCTATATGCTTATAAGTTTGACACAGATAAAAGGATAAAAGCAGTTGTTAATATTGTTGGCCCTGCTGATCTTTCCGATCCAGGTTTCAAAAATTATCAGGAATATTCTTTTGTAGAAAAAAGACTTGTAGATCCCCGTGTACAGAAAACGGGAACATCCCTAATAGATTTTGCAAGTCCTGTAAAATGGATCAGAGAAAGCTCCCCTCCTACTCTATCTTATTATGGAAATTCGGATCGTGTGATTCCTTCTACTCAAGAAAAAATCTTAGATTCAACTTTAAATAAAAACCATATTCTCCATGAGTCTTATCAATTTAATGGCGGGCATCTGGACTGGGATAAACACCCAAATGCTCAATTTCTTATTGATAAAATAGAAACATTTCTCAAAAAAGCAGATAAAAAATAACACGTTCTGATTTTTCAAAACGTGTTATTTTTTTATTTTAAAATTGAATTTTATTCTGACTTTGCAACGGCAGTCCTTTCAGAAACACCGTTGGCATTGAAGGCTTCAATCTGGAAATAGTAGGCATCTGTTCTGTCTGCTCCTGTAAAGAAATATTCATTCTTTCCGTAGACCATAATGCTTCCATACAATTTATCGGGAGTCTTTCCGAAATAGATTACATAGCCATCCGCTTCAGGGTTCTGCTGCCATTTCATCCAGATGCTTCTCCTTTCGCCGTATTTTTTCGGGTCCGCTCTTAAAGGCACAAAACCTTCCACTTTAGCAGGTTTTTTCCCGGCTCCTTTTCCAAACACTCTGAAACCGCTTAATGCGAATTTTCCTGTTGGTATTTTCAGGTTTTCCATTTTCAGGAAGCGGGCTTTTGCAGGCTGTTCAAGCTCTACATAATCATGAGGAACGTCTTTTGTATTTTTGCTTTTATCCACAATTACATTCCATTTCTTGCCATCATTGGAACCGTAGATCTTGTACTGATGCATTTTCCCTAAGGTTTTCCCCATGAACTCAGCATCCTGATCCGCATAATTGATCTGAATGGCATTGATGGTGGAAACTTCCCCTAAATCCGTTTGAAACCATTCTCCGGAATTTCCGGTTTTAGCACTCCAATACGTTTTGATATCTTCATCTACTGCATAGTTGGGTTGATAACCTCCCAAAGTAGATGAAACCTGAACAGGTTTATTATAATTCAGCAGCATCCATCCTGCAAAAAGACCTTTTGTAAAATCTTTTCCCTGCGCATACTGTGGAAGATAAGTAGGATAATCTCCATAAGCTGTATTACAATACATCACGTCATCTTTATCAAACCCAGCCGGCCAGATTCCCAACCTTCTTTCAAAATTATTTTTGGTAGAAATAAAAATTGTGGAAACATGCCACCAGTTTTTGTAATTGTCTTCAAATGTTGCTCCGTGCCCCGCACCTCTGGCAAAACCGCCCGGTTTATAAGAGAACGGATTATGCTGCTGATATTCGAAGCCTTCCAAAGGGCTTTTGCTTACATATACCCCGTCAGAATATCCGCTGAACTCTGTTGCCGGAGCACCATACTGCATATAATATTTCCCGTTATGCTTTGTCATCCACGCTCCTTCTACAAAAGGCTGAAGAAAAACGTTGTCATTGTATTCCCCGAAACGTTCCCATCCATGGTCTTCCGGTTTTAATTTGATAATAGGTTTAACGAAACCTTCAGACTGAAGATTTTTCACTTTCACTTCTGTGCCCAGCAATGGCCATTCATTACTTGATCCCCAGTACAGATACAGTTTATTTTTATCTTCATCGTAGTGAAATGCCGGATCCCACGCTCCTACTTTTAAAGTATCCACTGCAATTTTCCAGTCGTCTTTGGTTGGGTTTGTACTTTTCCAGATCGGAAAATCCTGCTCCCATGTAGAACCATAGACATACAGCGTATCTTTCATGGCCCATACCGCCGGAGCATTCAGATCATGAATATATTTATTATCTCTTAAAAATTTTCTTTTCACAAATTTCCAGTCCAGCATATCATCACTGTACCAGTATCCTTCCTGATTGGTAGAAAAAAGAAACAGTTTATTCTTAAAATTAACAATCACCGGATCTGCCGTAGCACGGTGTTTCCCTTGTTTTGAAAAGACTTCGAAAGGCGTATAGCCATAATCTATGTTGATAGGATTGCAGAAAGTCTTCTGCTGGGCACCCACAATCATTCCGAGAAAAATTGCCAATGCCAGAAAATATTGTCTCATTTTTAGATTTTAAAGATTGAGACAAATTTAGGTAACTTTTTTGGGTTTTCTCCAAATAAAGCCATCCAGCAGATAATGAGTGAGCTGCGGAACAACCAACAGCGGAACCAGAAATTGAAACCATTTTTCTGAAACAATTATATCCAAGGAAAAGTGTTCGTTCCATACCAGAGTTTCCCATAAAAATTCTTCCAAGAAAGCAAAGCTTAAAAGAACGCCTATGAACAAAAGGATTCCTGAAAAAGATTTAAAAATCTGCATCCAATTCATCTGATGATTTTCTTTTTGTTGTATTTCTCTTATATAAATCAATGCGATGTAAGGAATTCCATGAGAAACTACATTCAGAAAAGTAAAAAGAAGATCGTTGTTAAAGTAGATAATTCCAAAATACCAGGAAAGGAAAGTTCCGGTGATCAATGCTGTTTTCGGAATATTAATATTTTTTGTTTTAAAAGCTTCGACAACAGTTTTAATAATCCAGATGCTCAGGATTGTAAAATATAGTGCGGTAATCAGAGGAAGATAATCCGGAAGATTTTGAAGCCAGTCAAACTCATTGTTAACGAACCAGGTAAAGGCACGAGGGGTTTTAAACCAGTACAGCATGGGAAAAATAGTAGCGGAGTAAACAGCAACCTCATCTATTTTTTTGCTCCAGTTATTGGGTTCGAAGCGGGCGTAGATCCTCATAAATCCATATTGCTGGCGTATAAAATGAAAAACAGCAATCAAAGCCAAAACCGACCAGAACGTCAGACTTCCAAACTGGAACAGGATCATTCCCAATATCCAGCTCAGAACAGGAATTCCCAGGTACAGCAGTTTATTTTTCCGGATTTCACCTTTAACAAAATAAGTTTTGAAGAGTGTAGAATATACGTGGGCAACATCTACAAAAACGATCAGGAACAGCCATGTATAAAAGGAATAATGATTTTCCAGCCCCTGAATCTGTTTCTGAAAAAGAAAAATAATCAGCAGCACCAGAAAAGGTGGTGATAAAATAAACCACCAGTCTGTTTTTGCATTATGTATCCACGGCTGTTTCATTGTATTATTGTATCATTTGTCCTGCAGTCCGGATTCCCTGATAAAAGGCTTCTTCAAAAATAGATATTCCCGAAAGATCAGAATGGGCAAAGAAAATTTTTCCTTCTAAAGATTCTTTCGCTGTTCGCGTTTCTTCTCCAAAAATCTGATCGGGAACAGGAGCAATCATGGCATGTCCTATTTTATGAAACTGCATTTCCAGAATGAAATCTTCTATCAGAGGATGCGCTTTCTTCAGATCATTTAGAACTAAATCTTTCAGTTCAGCATCTTTCATAGCGTAGAGCTTTTTTCTTGCTTTTCTACAATCTGCTGTTGAAAAACTTTTATAATGGGTAATTACTTTTTCGCCTATAATTTGATTCAGATTCTGGTGCTGGTCAAAGATATAACCTAGCCCGGAAGAACCGTAGATCACATTATCCCAGGCCAGTTCTTCATCTCCGCCGAATTCATTTTTCAGCGTAATGGTTGTTAAAAGCCAGGGCACGTAGTGAAATGATAATGCTTTCTGAAGATCAAAAATTCTTTCATTCACAAATTGAGGGGTTGCAAAAAGTACTTTATCCGCTATGATTTTCTTTGTTTTCTTTTGGGTATTATCAAAACTCAGGACCTCAACCTTATCATTGATTTTCACATCAAAAACCAGATTTTCAGACCTATATTTTCCTTCTGTATATTTTGAAAGATGCTTTGCCAATCGGGCATTTCCTTCCGGCCATGTGAATACCTGATCTTTATATTTCGTGCTCCAGTTATTTTTTCTGCCTGCAAAATAATGAATTCCTGCCCATGCTGAAACGTAATCAATTCCTAACCCGAAATCGTCTCTGCAGGAGTAATCCAGTAACCAAAGAAGTTCTTCGGAATGATAGTTATTTTCTTTGAGCCAGTCTTTGAAAATGATTTTCTCTAGTTTTAAAACCTCATCTTCCCTACTTGAATCATGCACCGGAATGGCAAACCAATATCTTCCCTCAGCATCTTTCTTTATCCGAAATTCATCCATCAGCTTAAAAAAGCGGGCAAACTCCTGCTGAGTTTGTACTGAAACTCCTCTTTGGGGAACAATATCGTTTTGCCAGGAGTTTTTATAGAAAAGTCTTTCCTGCTGTGGAAAAGTCATTTGATATTCATCAAGAACCGGCTCTCCATTATCTTCAGTTCCTAAACAGATTCCACATTCTTTTAGAAATTCGATGATTTCTGTATTTTCTTTATTGGGTAATGGCAGATAGTGTGCTCCCAAAGGGAATTTTGAAAAGGAATTCTGTCCATTGGAAGAATTTCCTCCCAGATGGTTTTCCATTTCAAGGAGCAGATAATCCTGTTCATTATTCTGACTGAAGAATCTGCATGCCGAAAGTCCGGAAATTCCACCCCCCACAACAAGATATCGGGTGTGGATAACTTCTGAAAACTGTGGAAAATCTTTGGCCCACAGTTTATGACCGAGAACATGATTAGTTCCGGTAATCTTCAGCAGCAATGATTTCACTTTCTTTCCACAATACTGCAAAAAGGGAAGCATAAGGCTACCTAAAAATATAGTTGTAAGAAAATCCTTTCTACTGTACTTTCCCCCACTCTTCATCGAAATAACGGACTAATATCTGGTTATCCAGACGGTTAACTTCTACGTCTTTCACTTTCATATCTTTGTTGAAATAAGACATCTGTGAAAAGTTGTAATCATAGTATTTCAAACCAGGGAGTTTTCTATAGATCCTGTTGTTAATGGGTTCAAAGGAAGCCATAGAAAATCCCCATTCCCCAAAAGACGGAACATAGGTGTGATAAGCTGCTGTGAAAGGAAAAATCTGGTTGATCGTTTTTTCGATGCACCAGAAAGATTTCGGAGCAAAATACGGAGAGGTGGTCTGAACCACAATCTTGGTATCAAGAGTTGTTAACCTCTCCAGTTCTTTATAAAATTGCAGGGAATATAATTTCCCTAAGCTGTAATTGGACGGATCCGGAAAGTCGATGATAATGACGTCAAATTTCTTTTTGCTGTCTTTTACCCAAATGTAAGCGTCTTTATTGATGATTTCCACTTTCGGATTGGAAAAAGAACTTTGGTTCAGCCTGCGCATGGTTTCATTGGTTTTGAAAAACTGGGTCATTTCACCATCCAAATCTACAAGGGTTACTTTTTTAACGTCTTTGTATTTCAAGACTTCTCTGGCTGCAAAGCCATCACCTCCTCCAAGGATCAGAACATTATCAATATTTTTTGCCATAGACATTGCGGGATGTACCAAAGCTTCATGATAACGGTATTCATCCGTGGATGAAAACTGTAAGTTGTTATTTAAATATAAACGGAACTCGTGGGTATTTCTTGTTAAAACAATTCTTTGATAGGGTGAACTTTTGGTATACACTACATTTTCTCCGTACAGTTTTTCTTCAGAGTAAGATAAAATCGTATCTGAGAAAAAGAAAAGACCTAACAGAAATGTAAATGCTGCAATAGATTTTACTTTGAGTGATAAAGGTTTTGACAATTCCTTTGTAAGGTAATAGCATAGAAATATCGCGATAGAGATATTAATCAGTCCAAAAAACAAAGGTGTTTTTACAATGCCCAGCTTTGGAATTAAAACCAACGGAAAAAGAATCGATGCCAGTAAAGCCCCGATATAATCGAATGCAAAGACGTTTGAAACTAAATCTTTAAACTGAACCCTGTCTTTCAGAATGTTCATCAGAAGCGGAATTTCCACTCCTACGAGACAGCCTGTGAAAAAGACAAAGAGATAGAGAACACTTTCAAAATGGGCAAGCGTATTAAACAGAATAAACAGCACCACAGAGCTTATTCCGCCAACGATTCCTACGAGGATTTCGATCTCAATGAATTTATCAATAAGATTTCCTTTGATGAATTTCGCAAGATAGGAACCTACTCCCATTGAAAATAGATACACCCCGATAATGAAGGAAAACTGCTTTACAGAGTCTCCTAAAAGATAGCTCGCCAGGGCCCCGGCCACCAGCTCATAAATCAGTCCACATGTAGCAATGACGAATACTGAAAACAATAAAAGCAGCTCAAGAGGAATCCTCTTCTTATCCATGAATTGCCGCGCTTATAATCATAGAAATTCCGATGATAAATGCCCCGAATACAATAGCCAATGCTATGTTTTTGTTCTGAGAGATCTCATGCCATGTTTTTTCCGGTGTAAGTTTTTCTATGATGAAATAGCAAACGAGAAGAATTGCGATTCCTAAGAATGAGTAAAGAACCGAGTTTAATATGGGTAAGAAATTGATGTTGTCCATAGTTTTTATATTTTTATTTGTGATAGTATCTGTAGAATCCTGCTCTGGAATGGCTTCTGGTAGTTCCGTCCCGGTATGTTTCCGTCTTGGCACAATCACATACCTGATTTCCCTGATAAGTAAGGTATACAAACCAGATCATGAAAAAGCCTCCGATTAAACAGAGCATCCAGTTTTGTCTTATGTAATGTAAAATAGTAGTCATCATGATGTGGCATAAGGGGTATTTGAACTGTTTTTCCATTTATTAACATTAAAGAAATGCCTTCCTATCCACATAGCTATAAAGAGAGCAATCATTATGAATAAAATAAATCCGAAGTTCCAGAATGAAACGGGAAGCCAGGTTGCCTTGATCTTCACATCGTTATTGGATGCAATAACATCTGTAGTGAGTTTTAGCCCTTCAGCATTGATCAGAGAGTCTATTTTGGAAGTTCCGAAGGATGCTTTCACCAGTTTACCCAATTCTGTTGTATCTTTTTCTAAAGTCTTTCCGTCTATGAAAGTGGTAGATTGTGCTTTATAGATGTCAGTAACATCCAAAACCCCGGATTTATCTCTGGAAATTAATACTTTTGAATCTGGCGACTGAAGACCGGAAAATGCGGGCAGTAATGATCCTTCTTTTTCTGCTGAAATAAGAAAATGATATTTTCCTGAGCTTACCCCGCAAAGGTTGAATTCTTCAGACTGATTTCCTTCTGACCAGCTTTCACCGTCTTCATAGCCGTGGTATTGTTCAATATCTTTGGAGGTATATACAATTTCGTTGGTATTCTCATTCACAAGGCTTAGCTGAACATTGGCCCACGAGTTGTCTACTGCTGAAAAGGCATTGACTTTTAATGGTGCTGAGCCTCCGGAAAGAGTAAAACTTTTGCTTACAAGTTCTTTATCCTTTACATCAGCAAAGTTGATCGACTGTTCAAAAACAGTTTCGTTTGTTCTTGAGATATACACGTAGAGCTGAAGCAGACATATCATTAATGCAGCCACACAAAAGATGTTCACAGCCTGTTTCATATCAAAATAATAAGGCTGAACGATCCCGACTCCTGTATAATAGGGCATGTGAGCTATTTTAAAAGCTCTTTTTACCTCATATTTTGAAATGTGAACTCCATAAAAATACTGGCTTTTCCTACCGGTCTTCTCCTGAGAGATCATACGGGTTCCATTGACATATTCTTTGTAGGTCGCAACGCTGAAATCAAGGTGTTCATCAAAAAAACCGGAAGCAGCATAAATACTGCATGGAGTGTTTTCGTACCAGCGATAAGTTCGCCCGGCATAGGTTGGTAATTTCAAATTTTTACCTTTAAAATCATCAGGATGCATTGGGACCAGGAATATCCAATGCCCATCGCTTTCACTCAGGAAAGCATCATTTCCTTTGCTGTCTTTTAAAGAATATTCCCGCCAGAAAATACTGTTTCCGTATTTTTTGACAATAATCGCAACAACCGTATATTCTACGCCGTCAATTTTTCCTTTCTGTCCGACATCTAACACAACATTTTCTGTCGGTATTTTCAAATGTTTAGTCTTTTTGTTCCCGGCTACATCAATGAGATGGGAACAGGTCATACAAACGTATTCTTCAACAGGAAAGGTAAGATCTAATTTATTTTCGGCTTCGCATGCTGGGCAGACATAGTGCATTTTTATCTGTAAATTTTGTGTTTCTGAATGGTATTAGCTTTAAAATACTGAACCACTTCATCTGCAATCTGCTCTACTTTTGTAGTGTTATCCTGTGTATAATTACAGAGAAAAACATCAAAGGTAAGCTGTTTAAATTCCGGCCACGTGTGGATACAAAGGTGAGACTCTTTAAGGATCACGGCGGAAGTAAAGCTGTCATTTTCAAAAATATGATTGGTTACTCCTACAATTTCCACCTCTTTGGTTTTCAGAATTTCTTCTGTAAATTCCAGAAATCCTTTGCTGTCTAATAACAAATCTTCTGACTCAGTTTCCAAAGTCAGAAGAATATGTAAACCTTTACTTGATAATGGTTTCAATTAATTTTTTCGTAAATATATTATTTTTTTGGAAGAAAAACCTCTGCAAGCATACATCTTGCGCTTCCTCCACCATTTACTTCAATGGTATTCAGGTCTGAATAGATAATTTCGCAGTATTTTTCAATAGCTGCTACCTGTTCTGAAGACAAGGACTTGTAAGCAGTCTGGCTCATCACAAGGAATTTATTACCGTCTTTATTCTGAACCTGAAGCATATTTCCTGCAAACTGCTGCATCTGTTCTTCAGAAATTTCGATAATTTCTTTTCCTGAACCTTTAATCGTTTCCACTACTTTTTCTCTTTCCAGCTCATCATCAATACAATCAAGACAGATTACGACAAACTTGTCTGCCACACACATCATGACATTGGTGTGATAGATTGGAAGTCTTTCTGTTCCTACGGTCTGGAAAGAATGGAAAACAACGGGAGTAAATCCGTATTTTGTACAGAATTCTCTGAACAGTTTTTCATCCAGTCTCAAGGAAACCGAGCCGTAAGCAATTTTGTTATCATGATCAAAAATCATACTTCCTGTTCCTTCCAGAAAGTGTCCCTGAGTTTCAGAGAAAGACCAGTCATCTACCTCAACCACATCAAATCCCTGTTCCCGGATACTTTCAATAATATCCTCTCTTCTTTCCACTCTTCTGTTGGAAGCAAACATGGGATATAAAACCACTTTTCCATCCTTGTGAAAACTTACCCAGTTATTCGGAAAAATAGAATCCGGAGTATGGGGATCTAAAGTATCTTTTATAGTAATTACATTAATTCCTTTTTCTCTCAGCTTTCCAACAAAGGTATTGAACTCCGCCAATGCTTTTGACTGGATATCAGAACCCGTCTGTTCTACCTGAAAGTAATTATTTTTCGCTGTTTCAGCGTTGTAACCGAATGCAATCGGCTCTATCATTAATACTGTATCTGTTGTTTGCATTTTTTCTAAGTTTGAAGGTATTAGCGTATGAGTGTTTGAGAGTTTTCACAACGGTTTATAAATTATTTTCTTCCTTTCTAATCGGAGAAAATGAACACCATTTTTCAGACTGGCTCATCATATTAACTAACATTCCTATTATTTGGTTGTATTGTTTGTGCAAATTTTCATATTGCTCTTCATTCATATAATCGCAGGTAAAAGCAAACTGAAGCAATATCTGGGTTTCTCTTGCCTCTCCCTCTGAATCCGTAAGTTTAGCAACGAAGGATTTTTCATATTTTCTTTTTCCCCATACCTCACTGATATTGGCTGTTACAGATCTTGATGATCTTCTTATCTGATCTGTAAGAGAGTAAAGTTCTTCTTTCGGAAAAGATTTTGAGAGTTCATAAATCACCTGTGCTGTTTCAAATGATTGTTGATAAACTTTTAAGTCCTGATGAAATTTAATTGTCGACATACCCAAATATTTTTTTTTAAATTAAAAAAATATTTAAATCCACCAACACTATAACTTCCAGACCTTAAAAACACTTCCACTCTCAAACCCTAAAACACTTCTACCCAATTATTCTCTCACAAGCGGCATTGTAGAACATCTCAACAAGCCTCCCATTTTGGAGATTTCTCTGTAAGGAATTTCTTCAACAGTCATTCCCCACTCGTTTCTCAAATGGTTATTCATTCTGGTGAATGCTTTGTCTGAAACCACTACATCAGGGGAAATAGAGAAAATATTCGGGAACATTTCAAACATTTCTTCATCATTGATATGGAAGCAGTTTTCTTCGCCGAAAATATCGATGATTAAACGGTAATCACTTTCGTCTACGAATCCGTTTTTATAAATGATACATTTGTCTTCTCCTACAGGATTAAATGTACAATCCAGATGCAGAATACCTTCAAACGGTACTTTATCGTTTTTCTTCAGTTCCAGATCTATGATTCTTTTCTTTGGAAAATATTCTTTCAGGATTTCGATAGCATACTCGTTGGTTCTTGCCGTTTTATAGTTTCTGTAATCTTCACTGAAGCAGGTTCCTATGAAAAGAAAATCATTCCATACAATTACATCTCCTCCTTCAATGTGTGCGGTTTCCGGAAGGTTGATAATCTTTCTCCATGCTACTTTTTCAAAAACACTTTTGTAGGCTTCCTGTTCGTCTGCTCTGTCTGCAATCACATTGGAAATGATCATCTTGTCATCAATCACAAAGGCTACATCTCTTGAAAAAACCTGATTGTAATCTTTGATGATACTAGGACGTAGAACTTCAACGCCATACTTTTTTAAAACCGCTTCAAAAGCGTTCATTTCATTGATAATATCCTCTTCTTTAGGATAAATGTTGTGTTCTATAGAGTAATATGACTTCGCGTCATAACTTTCCTCTAATGTGGGAACTGGTCCCAATGAATTAGGCTGGCCTAGAACTACTGACTTCAGCCTACCTGTTTCGTTTTTAATATTTAGTCTCATAAAGATTTATGCAATACTACAAATATAAGTAAAGGTCTCTATCTGGGAAACTTTTGGATTATTTTATGTATTAAATTTAATTTCTAAAATCAGCACTCTCCAATAAAATTTGCTTGTATATCCGGCCAACTGCAGTGAATAGTCCCAAAAACATCTACAACTTACTATTTTCCATCTACATAAGAATCAAAAAAAAGATAATTATATTATTTAATTTCCTATATTAGTGATATAATTTTCGCGAAATTATAAACAATAAAACGTAACTATTAACACCAAAAATCAAAGTCATGAACAAGAACAATCCGGTGCTGAAAAATGCACACAAATTAGGAAGAGATCAACAAAAATCTGTAATGGGAGGAGCTCCGATTTCAACTGGCAGAAGATGCTGCGAGTGGGACGATACAGGAAAATGTTATATCTGGACTTGCGACAGATGCCAATGTCCTTAATAAAAAACGGAAACCTGCTTGAAAAAGCAGGTTTTCTTCTACTATTTTATAGATTTATTCACCTGATATTAAATCAAAAAAGCTAATATCAGATATTGTTTCTCTCACTATGTGACAAGTTTTCAAGCCTCCTCAATATCAATATCCGTAAGCGTTCTTCATGATCATCACCCCATTTCCCTAATGTGGCAATTACCGGAATCAATGTCTGTCCGAATTCCGTAAGCCTGTATTCTACTTTTGGTGGCACAACAGGATAAATTTTCTTAGTGACAAGATCATGTTCTTCCAGTTCTTTTAACTGAACATTCAATACTCTGCGGGAAGCATCAGGAATTTTCCGTTGTAATTCACTTGGCCTTTGAAATCCTTCATTAATAAACCATAGCAAACGGATCTTCCATTTGCCATAGAGCACTTCAGCAATCAGATCAAGACCGCAATTCAGATTGGGTGGGATTTTTCTTTCGTACATAAAGCAAATGTAACACAATGAGATGAGATCACAATAGGGGATTAATTTATCCCTATGCGATTCGTAAGACCGTACTTGTAAGAGCCCGTCATACTCCTGAAATTTGTACAAAAAAGAAATCATGACAGAATCATTTCATTTCAACAACGAATTGTCAGGTAAAATTGCTTTGGTGACCGGAGGAACAAGAGGAACCGGAAAATCTATTGCCGAAAGATTACTCACTGCTGGTGCTACTGTAATTGTCACTGCAAGAAATCAGCCTGAAGAGATGAATAATCAACTTCATTTTATTTCAGGAGATCTCAGCCTGGCAAAAGGTACTGAAAAGGTGGTAAGAGAAGTGTTGTCTACTTTTGGCAAGCTTGATATTTTAATTAATACATTGGGGGGTTCAGAAACGCCAGGTGGTGGCTTCTCTGTTTTAAGTGATGAAGACTGGGAAAATACAATTCAGACCAATTTATTGGCACCCGTTCGTTTAGACAGAGGATTTCTGCCGCAAATGCTGGAACGAAAAACGGGAGTGATCATTCATATTGCCTCCATTCAGGGAAGGCTACCTTTATTTGATTCAACATTACCCTATGCTGCTGCCAAAGCCGGATTGATCAATTATAGTAAAGGTTTATCAAAAGAAGTTTCTCCAAAGGGAGTTCGTGTTCTTACCGTTTCTCCAGGCTGGATCATGACCTCATCTGCCATCCGAATGATGGAACGCATTGCTAAAAGTTCAGAAACTTCAATAGAAGAGGCTACTCAAAGTGTCATGGATGCGTTGGGTGGAATTCCCATTGGTAAACCTGCCCAGCCAGAAGATATTGCAGAGTTTGTTGGATTTTTAGTTTCTCCACGGGCACAATATCTAACCGGGACCGAATATGTAATAGATGGCGGCACTATTCCAACTGTTTAATCATTTAAAAATAACAATATGAACTTACCTAACATTTTACAGGAATTCTTGAAGGCGCAGGAACTTTTTGACAGTATTTCTTTCTCTAACTGTTTTTCTGAACAGGCATCCGTATTTGATGAAGGAAAAATATACACCGGAAAAGAGGAAATAAGACAATGGAATGAAAAATCCAATAATGAATACAAAACCTTGTTTGAGGTAAAAGATTTTTCGGTGAAGGATAATACAACCGTTTTAAGAATTAATATTTCCGGTTCTTTTGATGGAAGTCCGGCAATGCTGAATTTTCATTTCCGAACGAAGAACGATCTTATTACGGCTTTAGCTATTACTGAATAAGTTGTAAAAATAAAGAATCCCAAAGCAAGCTTTGGGATTCTTTTATATTGTAAGCAAATATTATCTGCTTGCGATGTCGATGTAGTTTCTTTCCTGAGCACCTTGGTAAACCTGTCTTGGTCTTCCGATCGGGTCTCCTTTCAGTCTCATTTCTTTCCACTGAGAAATCCATCCCGGAAGTCTTCCTAATGCAAACATTACGGTGAACATTTCTGTAGGAATTCCTAATGCTCTGTAGATGATCCCTGAGTAGAAGTCTACGTTTGGATATAGTTTTCTTTCTACGAAGTATTCGTCTTCCAGCGCTACTCTTTCCAACTGCATTGCAATGTCAAGAGCTTTATCCTGGATGCCTAATGCTTTAAGGATATCGTCAGCAGCTTTCTTGATGATTTTCGCTCTTGGGTCGAAGTTTTTGTAAACTCTGTGTCCGAATCCCATTAGACGGAAGTTATCATTCTTATCTTTAGCTTTAGCAACATATTTAGATACGTCACCACCATCTTTCTCAATCATTTCAAGCATTTCGATTACAGCCTGGTTAGCACCACCGTGAAGTGGTCCCCAAAGTGCAGATACCCCAGCAGAGATAGAAGCGAAAAGACCTGTGTGAGCAGAACCTACCATTCTTACTGTGGAAGTAGAACAGTTTTGTTCGTGGTCTGCGTGAAGGATTAATAATTTATCTAAAGCATTTACCACTACCGGATCGATTTCGAAATCAGCGTTTGGTAATCTGAAGGCCATTTTGTAGAAGTTCTCTACATAGTTCAGGTTGTTATCACCGTGGTTTAATGGTAAACCTTGAGTTTTTCTGTAAGTCCATGCACAAAGGTGAGAGAACTTAGCGATCATAAGCTCAGCAGCATGATCCATTTCTTCTTTAGAGTTTACGTTAACGGCTTTCGGGTTGAAAGCTGTCAAAGCAGAAGTTAAAGAAGACAAAACTCCCATAGGGTGAGCAGAACGAGGAAAAACATCAATGATTTTTTTCATTTCGTCTGCGATGAAGTTATATTGTTTAATATTGTTGTCGAATGAAGTAAACTGGTCCTGAGTAGGTAATTCTCCATGTAATAAAAGATACATTACTTCAGTGAAGTTAGATTTCTCAGCAATCTGCTCGATTGGATAACCTCTGTAGAATAATTCTCCTTTATCTCCGTCTAAGTAAGTGATGTCGCTAATAGTAGCCCCTGTATTTTTGTAACCTAAATCCAGAGTGATCAAACCTGTCTGGTCTCTTAATTTTGAAATATCAATCCCTCTGTCTCCGATAGTACTATCCACGATTGGATATTCATATGAATTACCGTCGTAATTCAATATTACTTTGTTGTCTGACATTATTTATTTATTTTTTTTAAATATACTACTTTCCATAAAATACGGCAAACAAAAATTATCGCTTGCCGTTATTTATAAATTCGATTATCTTTTAATTTTAAATGCTCCTAAACCCGGGAAAATTGCAGTTTCACCAAGTGCCTCTTCAATTCTTAACAGCTGGTTATATTTTGCCATTCTGTCTGATCTTGAAGCTGAACCTGTCTTGATCTGTCCACAGTTCATTGCTACTGCTAAATCAGCAATTGTAGAGTCTTCAGTTTCTCCTGATCTGTGAGACATCACTGAAGTAAACTTGTTATTCTGAGCCATCTGTACAGCAGCCATTGTTTCAGAAAGAGAACCAATCTGATTTACTTTTACAAGGATTGAGTTGGCAATTCCTTCTGTTACTCCTCTTGACAACCTGTCTACGTTGGTTACAAATAAATCATCTCCTACCAGCTGTACTCTGTCACCGATTTTATCAGTTAACATTTTCCATCCTTCCCAGTCATCTTCCTGCATTCCGTCTTCGATAGAGATGATCGGATATTTAGCAGCCAATTCTGCAAGGTAAGAAACCTGCTCTTCTCTTGATCTGTGAGCGCCTTTGTCTCCTTCGAATTTTCTGTAATCGTAGGTTCCGTCTTTATAGAATTCTGAAGCAGCACAGTCTAATGCCAGCATGATGTCATCACCTGGCTTATAACCTGCTTTTTCGATCGCCTGAAGTAAGGTATCCAAAGCATCTTCTGTTCCGTTGAAAGTAGGAGCAAAACCTCCTTCGTCTCCTACTGCTGTAGAAAGACCTCTTCCTTTAAGGATCGATTTTAGGTTGTGGAAAATTTCAGTTCCTTTTCTCAATGCGTGAGAGAAAGAATCTGCTTTTACCGGCATAATCATGAATTCCTGGAATGCAATAGGAGCATCTGAGTGAGATCCACCGTTAATTACATTCATCATTGGAACAGGAAGAGTGTTTGCGTTCACTCCGCCTACGTATTTATAAAGAGGCATTCCCAATTCTGCAGCTGCAGCTCTGGCTACCGCCAAAGAAACACCAAGAATAGCATTAGCACCAAGATTTCCTTTGTTAGGCGTTCCGTCAAGATCAATCATAATCTGATCGATATAGTTTTGTTCAAAAACCGGTTGCCCTACTAAATTCTCTGCAATTACTTCTTTTACATTTTCAACAGCTTTCAGGACTCCTTTTCCCTGATATTCCGAACCGCCGTCACGTAATTCTACCGCCTCGTGTTCACCTGTAGATGCTCCTGAAGGTACAGCTGCACGGCCCATTGCCCCGCTTTCTGTAAATACATCTACTTCAATGGTAGGATTTCCTCTGGAGTCTAAAATCTGTCTTGCTTCTATGTAAGAAATTGCACTCATTTTTTATTTTTTTTAGTTTAGACAAATTTAATCAAAATTTAACTTTCAGGGGTATTTCAGCGTATTTTTTTGAAATAAATCCGAGTTAAATTTTAGTTAATTTATATTATGATGATTCCCCATTTTAAAGCCAATAGATCAGGAGTTTAAAATAGGCCAATAATAAAGAAAACTCACCTTAAAAAGTGAGCTTTATTATACGTTACATAAGTTACTGTTATTTTCTGGGAGAAGGAGATAAAAGACCTGCAAGGGCACCTATTGCTCCTGATGAAATAGTAGCAAAGATTGTTACCAGCTGACTATCCGGTTTTTCTTTACTGTGAACGGAAAGAATAATAAGTCCTGCAATAATGGCGATCACCGCCAGCCCGAGCATAAGAACAATAATTCGGTAGATCCAATAATCGGTTTCTTTCGGATTTCTTATCTCTACACCTTTTATAGCTTCTACAGGGTTGGTTTTGAATTTTTCCTGAAGATCACTGTTGTTTTTTAAAGCACCTTCTAAGTCTTCGATGTCGTTAATAAGAGTTTTCATGGCTTTTGGTTTTATATATCAAATTTCCATCTAAAAACCAGATCTGTCAATTACACAAAAGGGTAATTTATACTGTTATTTTGAAAACCATACTGGTTCCGGGGTTTTCGGTTATGATGTGACATTCACCAGACAATTCGCTCATTCTTCGTTTCATATTTCTAAGACCATTACCTTGCTTATGTACCTCAGAAATCCCGATTCCATTATCTGATATTTTCATAGAGAAATTATTTCCTTCCTGTGAAAATGAAAGTTTCAAAATATTTGCATGACTGTGTTTGTACACATTATTAACAGCTTCTTTTAAACAGAGAAAAAGATTACGTCTCATTTCTGTAGAAATAGGCTTTTCTCCTATGATACCTTTATATTCTGACTGCACCACTATTTTCGTTTTCTTCAAAAAGTTTCCGGTATAAAAGATAGCATAGTCTACAAAGCTTCCCAGAGTGTCATTTCCTGAATTCAGGCTCCAAAGCATTTCTCTCATGGAGATATTCATTTCTTCGGAGGTTTTCAGAAGTTCATCGATATCGTTTTGCAGATCATCGTCTTCTGCTTTCTGTTTCAGAAATTCTGCCTGAAGTTTTAATGCTGAAATTCCGGCTCCGAGATCATCATGCATATCGTGGGAGATACGTTCTCTCTCCTGTTCCAGCATTTTTTGTTTTTCCAGTTCTTTCTGGAGGAGCTGGTTTTGGTACTCAGCTTCTTTGAGTTGTTGCTGCTGAATAAAAAAGAGTTGTCTTTTATTATACAAAACAACGATCAAAATAATGAAAATAACGAAAGTTATTAACAGAATAACGGCAATAATATATGCCAACCTTATGGTGTCCGGCAACTGTTTCATATTCATGTTTTTATTTTCCGTTATCCGCAAATTTCTTTAAAGCAATATAGAACATTCCATACATGATGATATTAACACAATACTGCACAGTCTTTAAAATTTGTAGAAAACCCGGATCATTATCCTGAAGAAAAAACATGGGGATGGATCTAAAAATAAAAAAGATGCTCCAAAAAAGTAACCCACAGGAAATCCAGAAATGCGGATCATTCAACATTTTTATCTCATCAAAGTTTTTCAGTCTGATATAAAACCAAAGCAAGGTATTAATAATAAAATAAAAGCAAACTAAAATACCCAATGTATTTTCATAGTTTTCACTATAAAACTTTACAAACAGGACTATATATGCCAGCAGGACTATGAGAACATACCGGAAGAATACTTTGAGTTTTTGAGGAAAGATTTTTTCATAGTATATGTTAAAAAAAACAATCAGAAAAATACTGTAATAATTAAAGAGATAAGCAAAGTCAAACTCTTTATTATATATTTTATAATGTCCATATAGCTCCAGACTAAGAGACAGGAATAAGAAAACCGTAAAATAGTTTTGGCTGGAAAGACCTTTCTTTCCAGCTAAAACCATCGACTTTACGGTATCTATAAAGAGGATTGATAAGTATATAATCTGAATAAGCATTTCTATGGATAAAGAGAGCCCATGTCGAAGTAGCCTTCTTTACCGTTAATTTCTTCCGGAAGATACATTCCAACAATAGTTAACTGTTTTTCATGATCAGAATAGGCTTTCCTATATTTAGGCTCATCCAAGCCATATTGAGGATTTCTTCTGAAAAAGTCAGATAAAATCTTATATGGAGTAACTTCGCCCAAAATAAACTTTACCTGTTTATATCTTTCCCCGGCAGAATCTGTTTCAGCCATAATTTCTTTTAAACTATCCCAGGTATATCTTAAGCATACTGTCGCATCTTTAGGGTGACTATAAGCAGAAGTAGCCGTATACAAATTATTCTTCAGAAAATTTTTGTGGAAATTACTGAAATCAGAATCGCTTATAATAATTTTATTGATATCAAATTGATAATTCAGATTAAAAATAACAAAATGTTTCTTTAACGGATTATCATTACTATCCAGCGGAGTAACGACCACGTATAAAAATTCATTTGAAAGTTCAGAAATATTTAATACAGAATTATCTCCGGTATACTTAACATATTCATCCTTTGTTAAAAAGATAAAACTAAACTGCAATCCATTTCCCAATGAACCGTAATTATTATACAAAGTTTCAATGGTACTAATATCTAAAGTATAACCATCCAAATAGTGCCGTCTCAGATTAGCACTAAGAATTTCAAGAATTCCAGTACTTGCCTGATACATAAACATTACACCCACATCGTGATGTACACTTTCAAATATTCTTTCAGTTTTACTATAAACCAAATTTCTCAGTTTATCTCCAGTTTTTACTTCTGTGCCACTAGTAACCTCTTGATTGTAATTGTTGCTTCCCATAATTTCTTAGTTTTTAAAATGGTTAAATTTATTGACTGCCTCCACTTTGTTATTTACGTGAAGTTTTCTGTAGATATTTCCGACGTGTTTTTTCACGGTATCAATGCTGATGAATTTCTGATCTGCGATTTCTTTGTAGAGAAATCCCTGTGAAAGAAGTTCAAGAATTTCCTTTTCACGTTCGGTAAGTTCATCGAAACCCTTAATCTCAGGAAGTTTTTTCTCAAAATGCATAAGTACTCTTCGGGCAATAGAAAAACTCATAGGAGCGCCACCGTGGTATACGTCCCGGATGGAAGAAAGAATCTTGTCCATACTTTCTCCTTTTACAAGGTATCCCATAGCGCCAGCTTTTAAGGAATTAAAGATCTTTTCATCATCGTCAAAGCTGGTACACATGATGAACTGTGTATTGGGCATTTCTTTTCGCAGCTTTTCTATGATTTCGATTCCGAGCATATCCTGTAATTGGATATCCATCATCACTACATCCGGAGAAAAATCGGCTAGGTTTTTCATAGCATCATTCCCGTCAAAGAACTGAGCGATTACTCTCATGTCCTTCTGGTAATTGATGACCTTCTTCAACGCATTGTTGTAGTTTTTTTCGTCCTCTACTATGGCAATGGAAATGCTCATGACCTTTTTTGTTTGTAGCAAATTTCAACAGAAAACAATTTGAAATCAATTACACCTTTGTGTAATATTAGAGTTTGAGTTTGAAGTTATGTTCAGTCTTTTAGTTTTTACTAAATTTAATCATTTTTTCACTTTAAAAATAAGATTAATCAAAATATTTCACAATAAATTAAAATGAAAATCAAGAAGTTATAATTACAATTTTAAAATTAATTATTATTTCATAATCTGATCAAAGATAGGATGATCAATACTGCTTACGGTATTATGGAATTTGATCCACACAAAAATCTGAATCCGGTTCTTATCTTTCTTAAACCATATTCCAGGAACGTAAAGTGTCTGCTGATGACCTGCTGTAATATTCCAATATCTTCTTAAATTTTCTCATTTGATAAAAGAACCGCCTCTCTCTAATTTCAAAATTTTCTTTTTGCCTAGACCTAATGTTCAAGGAGAAAAATAAAAGAATTATGCATCAATATCGGTTAAAATTTCTCATATTGTAAGGCATGATTTTTGTAAAATTAAAGTATAAAATCATATTGAATATCAAATAATATAATCATGAAAAAAAGTCTTTTAGCACTAAGTGCTGTACTGGCACTAGTGGTAGTGAGCTGTAAAAAAAGTGAAAGCGGAAACAAAAGTGTTATCAAAACAGAAAGTTCAGAAACTGTGGTTACAGACCATAACGGAAAAATAGATTCGGTAACCCAAAGCTCCTCGACAGTGGATATCAACGGTCAGAAGACTGAGAAAACAGATTTTGTTTATAAAGCTACAGACGGAACGTTAGTAAAGGTAGTATTCAAAAATGATCCGAAGGAAAGTACAGTAGCCATTACCAGCAATAAGAAAACATTTACATTACCTAAATCAGAAACTAAAGGTGATGAAACGATTTACAAAAAAGATGATATGACTGCAAGAGTAAAAGGAGACAGTCTTCACCTTGAACAGGGTAATAATATTATTGAGTTGAAAAGAACAAAAATCTAAATAAAAAATGTCCTTCAATATTGAGGGACATTTTTATCGGGTACCTCCCCATTATTTCTCAATATACCTTTTCATCCATATTATGGAAAATAAAAAAACCATCCGAAAACGGATGGTTTTTATGTATATCTGAATGAATATTACTCTTCAGTTTTTTCTTCAGTAGTATCAGCTTTAGCTTCTTCTACTTTCTCTTCTACTGCTGGAGCTTCAGCAACTACTGCTTCAGCTTTTTTAGGTGCAGCAGATGATCTTCTGCTTCTTCTTGTAGCTTTTTTCTCCTCTGCATTCGGGTTGTAAAGCTCGTTGAAATCTACCAATTCGATAAGAGCAGTATCAGCAGCATCACCTGGTCTGAATCCTGTCTTGATGATTCTTGTATAACCACCGTTTCTTTCAGCGATTTTAGGAGCTACAGTTCTGAATAATTCAGCAACCGCAAATTTATTTTGAAGGTAAGAGAATACTACTCTTCTGTTGTGTGTAGTATCTTCTTTTGCTTTTGTTAATAGAGGCTCAACATATACTCTTAAAGCTTTAGCTTTAGCTACAGTAGTGTTGATTCTTTTATGCTCAATTAGAGAACAAGCCATATTAGAAAGTAAAGCACTTCTGTGAGAAGCTGTTCTTCCTAAGTGATTGAATTTTTTACCGTGTCTCATTATTAATTATTTATCAGCGTCTAACTTATATTTTGCAACGTCGAAACCGAAGTTAAGACCTTTTGAATGCACTAATTCTTCTAGTTCTGTCAAAGATTTTTTACCAAAATTTCTGAATTTCATCAAATCAGACTTACTGTAAGAAACCAATTCTCCAAGAGTTTCTACTTCAGCTGCTTTCAGACAGTTAAGGGCTCTTACAGAAAGATCCATATCTGCTAATTTAGACTTAAGAAGTTGTCTTGTGTGAAGAGTTTCTTCATCGTACTGGATAGATGCTTTTACAGCTTCAGTTTCAAGCGTGATTCTCTCATCAGAGAACAGCATGAAGTGATAAATTAATATCTTGGAAGCCTCAGTTAAAGCATTCTGAGGGCTGATAGACCCATCAGTTTCTATATCTAATACAAGTTTTTCGTAGTCTGTTTTTTGCTCTACACGATAATTTTCAATGCTATATTGTACTTTCTTGATCGGCGTAAAAATAGAGTCAATAGCAATAGTTCCTACAGGAGCATTGTTTGATTTATTTTGTTCAGAAGGAACATACCCTCTACCTTTTTCAATATTGAAAGTAATTTCGAAAGTTACATCACTGTTTAGGTTGCAGATCACCAAATCCGGGTTTAAAACCTCAAATCCGTTGATAGACTTTCCTAAATCACCAGCAGTAATAACCGTTTGACCTGAAACTTTAGCAACAACCTGCTCGTTAGCCTGGCCTTCTGCTGCAGCTTTTAATCTTACCTGCTTAAGGTTTAGAATAATTTCGGTAACGTCTTCGATTACTCCTGGAATAGTTGAAAATTCGTGCTCTACACCTTCTATTTTGATAGATGAAATAGCGTATCCTTCCAGAGAAGAAAGCAACACTCTTCTCAAAGCATTACCGATTGTAAGCCCGAAACCTGGTTCTAAAGGTCTGAATTCAAATTGACCTTTAAATTCATCAGAGTTAAGTAAAATTACTTTATCGGGTTTTATGAATTGTAAAATTGCCATATTATTGGGTTGAGCAAAAATTTGATTAAAAAATTATTTAGAGTAAAGTTCGACGATAAGGTTTTCCTTAATGTCCTCCGGAATCTGGATTCTTTCAGGAGCAGAAATGAAAGTTCCTTCTTTCTTCTCATCGTTGAATTGTAACCACTCATAGTTTGACTTAGAAGCCAATGCATTGGTAACAACTTCAAGAGACTTAGACTTTTCTCTTACAGTGATTACATCACCAGCTTTTACCAAGTAAGAAGGGATGTTAAGAATCTCTCCGTTCACAGTGATGTGTCTGTGAGAAACCAATTGTCTAGCACCAGATCTTGTTTTAGCAAAACCTAATCTGTATACTACGTTATCCAATCTTGATTCACAAAGTTGTAATAGAACTTCCCCTGTTACACCTTTACTTCTGTGTGCTTTGTCAAATAAGTTAGCAAACTGTCTTTCTAAAATACCGTAAGTATATTTAGCTTTTTGTTTTTCTGCCAACTGAACTGCATATTCTGATTTTTTAGCACCTCTTCTTTTGTTAGGACCGTGTTGTCCTGGTGGTTGGTTTTTTCTTTTTTCGAAGTTTTTATCATCTCCGTAGATTGCAGCACCAAACTTTCTAGCAATCTTAGTTTTAGGTCCAATATATCTTGCCATAATGGGTAAATTCTAAAAATTAAACTCTTCTTCTTTTTGGTGGTCTACATCCATTGTGTGGCATAGGAGTCACATCAATGATTTCGCTAACTTCAATTCCTGAATTGTGGATAGATCTGATAGCAGATTCTCTACCTGCACCCGGACCTTTCACAAACACCTTTACTCTTCTTAAACCAGCTTCGTGAGCTACAGCAGAGCAATTTTCAGCTGCCATCTGAGCAGCAAATGGAGTATTCTTTTTAGAACCTCTGAAACCCATTTTACCGGCAGAAGCCCAAGAGATAACCTCTCCGTTTTTATTTGTTAAAGAAATGATGATGTTATTGAAAGAAGCCTGAATATGAGCTTCACCAATAGCTTCAACTTTTACTTTTCTTTTCTTAACTACTTTAGTTTGTTTTGCCATAATTCCTAACGATTATTTACTAGCTTTTTTCTTGTTAGCAACAGTTTTTCTCTTTCCTTTTCGGGTTCTAGAGTTGTTTTTCGTTCTCTGGCCTCTTAAAGGTAATCCAAGTCTGTGACGTATTCCTCGTTGGCATCCTATGTCCATTAATCTCTTAATGTTCAATTGCACTTCAGATCTTAATTCTCCTTCTACTTTTACGTTTTCTGAGATATACGTTCTGATTGCAGCCAATTCATCGTCATTCCATTCGTTGACTTTTTTGTCTTCGCTGATACCGGCAGCTTTAAGGATTTCAGAAGAAGTACTTCTTCCAACTCCATAGATGTAAGTTAAACCGATAACTCCTCTTTTGTTTTTTGGTAAATCAATACCTGCAATTCTCGCCATAATTTAATTAACCTTGTCTTTGTTTAAATTTTGGGTTCTTCTTGTTGATTACGAATAGTACACCTTTTCTGCGTACGATTTTGCAATCAGCGCTTCTTTTTTTAATTGATGCTCTTACTTTCATTTTGATAGTATTTATTTTTTAACAATAGCCAAATGAAATCCTAAGACTCCATTTGGCATTTGTTTAATATCTAAATGTGATTCTCCCTTTTGATAAATCATAAGGAGACATTTCTAGTTTCACCTTATCACCAGGTAAAAGTTTAATATAATGCATTCTCATTTTACCAGAAATATGAGCGATAAGAATATGCCCATTTTCTAGTTCTACACGGAACTGAGCGTTCGAAAGTGCTTCCGTTATAACGCCGTCTTGTTCAATATGTTTTTGTTTTGCCATAAATTAATATCCAGTCGTTCTTGATAATTTAGACTGCATTAAGCCATCATAATGATGGTTCAGCAGATATGTATTAATCTGTTGAACTGTATCTAAAATTACACCCACCATAATTAATAGTGACGTTCCCCCGAAAAATAGGGCAAACGCATCTGTCTGAACAAAGGTTCCGTGCACAATTGCCGGAAGGATTGCAAAGATAGATAAAAATATTGCACCTGGCAAGGTAATTTTTGATAAAATATCATCTAAATAATCAGCCGTCTCTTTTCCTGGTCTTACTTTCGGTACTAAACCTCCATTTCTCTTCAAATCATCAGCCATTTGGTTTACCGGGATTGTAATTGCAGTATAGAAAAACGAGAAGATAATAATTAATAGCGCAAACAATACGTTGTACTGCCAGCTAAAAACATTCTTGAAACCTGCAAGAAAAGTATTAGACTCATCGAATTTTGTTAATAATCCTGGTACGAACATCAGTGCCTGAGCAAAGATAATCGGCATTACACCAGCAGCATTTACTTTCAATGGGATCCATTGTCTTGCTCCCTGCATAAGATTTCTGTTTACACCTCCTCTTGCTTGAGCTCTGCTTACATACTGAATGGGAATTTTTCTAACAGCTACTGATAAGATTACTGCTAAAAGAACTACCAACATCCAGAATAATACTTCAATAAGGATCATGATAGATCCCATTCCTCCTTTTCCGTTCTGCACGGCCATCTCCTGTACGAATGCCTCAGGTAATCTTGAAAGGATCCCCACCATAATAAGGATAGAGATACCATTTCCGATTCCTTTATCGGTAATCTTTTCACCCAGCCACATTGCGAATACTGAACCGGCAACCAAAATAACAATACTTGGCAACCAGAACATGATTGAATTTGGCTCTACATAGTATGCAGACTGGAACTGAGCATATGGTAAGAATAATTGAGTAATAGAAGTTAAGTAAGAAGGTGCCTGTACCAGACAAACTCCAATTGTTAACCATCTTGTAATTTGGTTCAATGTATTTCTACCTGACTCTCCATCTTTCTGAAGCTTCTGAAGATAAGGAATAGCCATCCCCATCAACTGAACAATAATAGAAGCAGAAATATAAGGCATGATTCCCAACGCCATTACGGAAGCGTGGCTGAAAGCTCCCCCCGTAAACGACGAAAGCAAGCCAAGGAGACCTGCTCCTTGCTTGTTACCGCCTTGATTTTTATAATGCTCTAAGAGATCTCCCACCTCTGCAAGGTTAATTGCAGGAAGCGAGATATAAGATGCGAATCTATACACAAGGATAATACCTAAAGTAAAGAGAATTTTATCTCTAAGTTCTTTAAGACTCCAAATATTTTTAAGTGTTTGTATAAATTCTTTCATTAGTAAGTATTATAAGGTAATTGCTTTTCCACCTGCTTTAGCAATAAGCTCTTCAGCAGATTTAGTGAATTTGTCAGCAGAGATTGAAACCGCAGATTTCAATTCTCCTCTACCCATAATTTTCACTAATTCGTTTTTAGAAACTATCCCGTTTGCTACTAAAACTTCTTTCGTGATATCTCCAGTGATGGATTTGTTCTCGATTAAAGTTTGAATAGTATCAAGGTTAACTCCTCTAAACTCTTTTCTGTTTACGTTTTTGAATCCGAATTTAGGTAATCTTCTTTGTAAAGGCATCTGTCCACCTTCGAAACCGATTTTTTGAGAATAACCAGCTCTAGCTTTCTGACCTTTGTGTCCTTTTGTTGAAGTACCTCCTTTTCCGCTACCCTGACCTCTACCAATTCTCTTTGAGTTGAAAGTAGATCCTGCAGCAGGTTGTATGTTATTTAAATTCATTTTAATTTCTCTTTTATAAAATTATTTTTGAACTTCAAGTAAGTGGCTTACTGCAGCGATCATTCCTAAGATTGAAGGAGTAGCTTCGTGCTCTACAACTTGGTGAAGTTTTTTTAATCCTAATGCTTCAAGCGTTCTCTTTTGGGTTTTTGTTCTACCAATAGCGCTTCTTACTTGCTTTACTTTAATTGTTGCCATTGCTTTAATTATTAACCGTTAAACACTTTACTTAGAGAAATTCCTCTCATTCTAGCGATTTCTTCAGGTCTTCTGATATCTAATAACGCTTTGAAAGTAGCTTTCACCACGTTGTGAGGGTTAGAAGATCCTTTAGATTTTGAAAGGATATCGTGAATACCAGCAGATTCCAATACCGCTCTTACCGCACCTCCGGCGATCAATCCTGTACCGTGAGAAGCAGGTCTTAAGAAGATATCTGCACCACCGTATCTAGCAGTAGTTTGGTGAGGGATAGTATGGTTCATTACAGGAACTTTAACAAGGTTTTTCTTAGCGTCTTCAACTGCTTTAGCAATTGCAGAAGCTACCTCTTTAGATTTTCCTAAACCGAAACCGATAACACCTTCTTCGTTTCCTACTACAACAATAGCAGAAAATCCGAAAGCTCTACCTCCTTTTGTTACTTTTGTTACTCTGTTAACAGCTACGAGACGATCTTTTAATTCTAATCCTCCCGGTTTTACTCTTTCTATATTATCTAGTCCTAACATATTTTCCGAAATTTAATGATTAGAATTTAAGTCCACCTTCTCTCGCTCCATCAGCAAGAGCTTTCACTCTACCATGGTAAACGAATCCGTTTCTGTCAAATACAATACTTTCAATTCCTGCAGCGATAGCTTTAGCAGCGATAGCTTTACCAACAGCAGCAGAAACTTCAGTCTTAGTACCTTTAGCGTCTACACCTTTTTCTCTAGAAGAGGCAGATACTAAAGTTTTACCATTTTTATCGTCGATTAACTGAGCGTAAATTTCCTTATTACTTTTATATACAGATAATCTTGGCAATTCAGAAGATCCAGAGATTTTCCCTCTTACTCTTCTTTTGATTCTTATTCTTTTTTCTAATTTACTTAATGCCATAATACTTATAATTTATTAAGCAGATTTACCAGCTTTACGTCTAACAATTTCTCCTACGAATCTTACACCTTTTCCTTTGTATGGCTCAGGCTTTCTGAAAGAACGGATCTTTGCAGTAACCATTCCTAGAAGTTGCTTGTCGTGAGACGCTAAAGTAATAATTGGGTTTTTACCTTTTTCAGTCAATGTATCAACTTTTACTTCACTTGGAAGTTCCAATACAATACCGTGAGAGAATCCTAAAGCTAACTCAAGTTTTTGACCTGAGTGAGAAGCTCTGTATCCTACCCCTACTAGTTCTAGTTTCTTTTCGAAACCTTCTGATACACCAACGATCATGTTAGCGATCAACGCTCTGTATAAACCGTGAAGCGCTTTGTGTTGTTTAGAATCAGATGGTCTGTTTACGTTAAGTTCACCATCTTTTTGTTCTAAAGTAATTCCTGCTGTAAGCTCCTGAGAAAGTTCTCCTTTAGCTCCTTTTACAGTTACTACACCGTTGTTTTCAGTGATTGTAACTCCTGCTGGAATTGTTATAATTGCTTTACCAATTCTTGACATTTTCCTGTGATTAAAAATTAATAAACATAGCAGATTACTTCACCGCCTACTTTCTCTTCTCTAGCTTTCTTGTCAGTCATTACTCCTTTAGAAGTAGAGATGATAGAAATACCCAAACCGTTTAGTACTCTTGGAAGCTCAGCTGAACCTTTGTACTGTCTCAAACCTGGTCTAGAAGCTCTTTGGATAGACTTGATAGCCGGTTTGTTAGTTTGCTTATCGTACTTTAAAGCGATTTTGATCACTCCCTGAACAGCGTTATCTTCAAACTTGTAGTTTAAGATATACCCTTGATCAAATAAGATCTTAGTAATCTCCTTTTTGATTTTCGATGCAGGAATTTCCACCACTTTGTGGCCTGCGCTTTGTGCGTTCCTTACTCTTGTTAGGAAATCTGAAATTGGATCTGTTACCATTTTTCTTTTATAAATTATTGGTTAAAGAACAATCAGTATTGAAAAGACTTGAAGATTAAAATATCAGACTTCAGAAATCTTCGGTCTGATATTTTTATTCTTTAGTATCCTGACAACTTAATTGTCCCGATTTTTAATTAGTAATTATTACCAACTAGCTTTTCTTACCCCTGGGATAAGACCGTTGTTTGCCATTTCTCTGAAAGTTACTCTGGAAATACCGAACGTTCTCATGTATCCTCTTGGTCTACCTGTTAGTTTACATCTGTTGTGTAATCTTACAGGAGAAGCATTTTTAGGCAATTTTTGAAGTCCTTCGTAATCACCAGCTTCTTTAAGAGCTTGTCTTTTAGCAGCGTATTTAGCAACCAGTGCTTCTCTTTTGCGCTCACGCGCTTTCATTGATTCTTTAGCCATTTCTTAGTTCTTTTTAAATGGTAAACCGAAGTGAGTTAATAATGCTTTAGCTTCTTTATCTGTTTTCGCAGTAGTAACGAAAGTGATGTCCATCCCCTGGATTTTTTTCACTTTGTCAATTACGATTTCAGGGAAGATAATCTGCTCAGTAATACCTAAGTTGTAGTTACCTCTACCATCGAAACCATCAGCTTTGATACCAGAGAAATCTCTGATACGTGGTAAAGCAGAAGCAGTAAGTCTGTCTAAGAATTCATACATCTGATTTCCTCTTAAAGTAACTTTTGCACCTACAGGCATACCTTTTCTCAATTTGAAAGCAGCTTCGTCTTTCTTAGAGATTGTACCAACGGCTTTTTGACCTGTGATATTTGTAAGCTCTTCTACAGCATAATCAATGATTTTTTTGTCTGCAGTAGCATCACCTAAACCTTGTGATACAACGATTTTCTCTAATTTAGGTACTTGCATTACTGACTTATACCCGAATTCTTCCATCATTGCAGGAACAATTGTCTCTTTATATGCTTTTTTGGGTCTTGCTATATATTCCATGTTAATTCAAATTATAAAGTTTCACCCGTTTTTTTGTTAATTCTTACTTTCTTATCTCCTTCGATTTTGTAACCGATTTTGATAGCTTTTCCGTCTTTACCAACTAAAGCTACGTTTGAGATATGAATAGAAGCTTCCTTTTCAGTAATTCCTCCCTGAGGATTAGAAGCTGAAGGCTTAACGTGTTTTTTAACGATGTTAAGTCCTGCAACGATTACTCTTGGGTCTCTACCTTCTTTCTTGATCACTTCAATAACTTCACCAGTCTTACCTTTGATATCTTTCTTACCAGTAGTAATGATGACGTTATCTCCTCTTTTTATTTTTAACTTTGACATTTCTTTTAAAAATTTTTAAAATTAAAGTACTTCAGGAGCTAATGAAATGATTTTCATATATTCTTTGTCTCTCAACTCACGAGCAACTGGTCCGAAAACACGCGTTCCTCTCATTTCTCCCGCTGCGTTTAGTAATACACAAGCATTGTCGTCGAATTTGATGTATGAACCATCTTTTCTTCTTACAGCTTTTTTAGTTCTTACTACTACAGCTTTAGATACCTGACCTTTTTTAGCGTTTCCAGATGGCGTAGAATCCTTGATCGTAACAACGATTTTATCACCAACTGAAGCATATCTTCTTCTGGTTCCTCCCAGAACTCTGATCACTAGTACTTCTTTAGCACCTGTGTTATCAGCAACTTTTAATCTTGATTCTGTTTGTAACATTATTACTTAGCTTTTTCAATGATTCTTACTAATCTCCATCTCTTGCTCTTGCTCAAAGGTCTAGTTTCCTGGATCAAAACTGTATCACCTTCTGTGCATTCGTTGTTCTCGTCGTGTGCAGTATATTTTTTCGTTTTCAAAACGAATTTACCGTACATCGGGTGCTTTACTCTTGTAGTTTCGCTAACAACAATAGTTTTTTCCATTTTATTGCTGGAAACCACTCCGATTCTTTCTTTTCTTAAATTTCTATCCATTGTAAAATGAAATTATTGTTTGTTAGTTAACTCAGTATTTAGTCTAGCGATTGTTTTTCTCAAATCTCTGATTTGAATCGGGTTTTCAATTGGGCTGATTGCATGAGCCAATTTCAATTTAGAATATTGAGCTTTTGCTTCAGTTAATTGAGCTTGAATATCACCCGCGCTTAAATTTTTAATATCAGCTTTTTTCATTGTATTCAAAGATTAAAGAGGTTTAACAAAATCGTTAGCAACGATGAATTTAGTAACTACTGGTAATTTTTGTGCAGCAAGTCTTAAAGCTTCCTTAGCGATATCGTAAGGCACACCTCCAACTTCGAACATAATTTTACCTGGTTTTACTACAGCTACCCAGTATTCAACAGCACCTTTACCTTTACCCATACGTACTTCCGCTGGTTTCTTAGTAATTGGCTTATCCGGGAAGATTTTGATCCATAGTTGACCTTCTCTCTTCATATATCTTGTCGCAGCGATACGAGCTGCTTCAATCTGTCTTGCAGTGATCCAAGCTCCTTCCGTTGCTTTGATCCCAAAAGTTCCGTATGCAAGTTGACTACCTCTTTGGGCATTCCCCTTCATCTTCATCTTATGAACTCTACGGAATTTGGTTCTTTTTGGTTGTAACATAATTTCTAAATTTTAGATTTTAGATTTTAGATTTTAGATTTTTTTTATTTTAAAAAAGTAACGGTAATTTAAAATTCAAAATTTCTAATCTAAAATTTTAATTATTATTGTTATTGTTGTTGTTTTTTCTAGGTCTTCTGTTGTCTCTGTCTCCTCCTCTGTTTCCTCTGTCTGACTGACCTCCTTTTTTCTGTTGTCCCACTAGTGGAGAAAGTTCTCTTTTACCGTAAACTTCACCTTTCATGATCCAAACTTTTACCCCTAGTCTACCGTAAGTAGTGTGAGCTTCTGCCCAGTGATAATCGATATCAGCTCTGAAAGTTGACAATGGAATTCTTCCTTCTTTGAAAGATTCTGATCTTGCCATCTCAGCTCCGTTTAATCTACCGGAGATTTGAACTTTGATACCTTCAGCACCCATTCTCATAGTACTTGCCATTGCCATTTTAACAGCTCTTCTGTAAGAAATTCTGTTTTCAATTTGCTTAGAAATACTATCAGCAACTAATACAGCGTCTAATTCAGGTCTTTTGATTTCGAAAATGTTGATTTGAATATCCTTACCAGTCAATTTCTTCAACTCTTCTTTCAATTTATCAACTTCCTGACCTCCTTTCCCGATGATAAGTCCCGGTCTAGCAGTAGTAATAGTTACTGTAACTAATTTTAAAGTTCTTTCAATATAAATTTTTGAAATACCACCTTTAGATAATCTAGCTTCAAGGTATCTTCTGATTTTGTAGTCTTCAGCGATTCTGTCTCCATAATCGTTTCCACCAAACCAGTTAGAATCCCATCCTCTGATGATACCTAATCTGTTACCAATTGGATTTGTCTTCTGTCCCATACCTTGATTAATTTTCTTTGTTACCTAAGATTAATGTAACGTGGTTAGATCTTTTTCTGATTCTATACCCTCTACCTTGTGGAGCTGGTCTTAGTCTCTTCAATTGTCTTGCACTATCCACAAATATTTCTTTAACGATAAGGTTTGCTTCCTCAATGTCAGCACCTTCGTTTTTTACTTGCCAGTTAGCCATAGCAGAAAGAAGTAATTTCTCTAACTTGTTAGAAGCATCCTTCTTAGAATATTTTAGGATATAAAGTGCTTTGTCTACCTGCTCTCCTCTAATGATATCAGCAACTAATCTCATTTTTCTTGGAGAAGACGGGCAATTATTTAATGAAGCTTTTACAACGTCTTTGTTAGCTTCTTTTCTTGCGATTGAACTATCTTGTTTTCTTGATCCCATGATTATCTGCTTCCTTTGTTTTTGTTACCACCATGACCTCTGAAAGATCTTGTTGGAGAAAATTCGCCTAACTTGTGACCAACCATGTTTTCTGTAACGTAAACAGGGATAAAAGATTTCCCATTGTGTACAGCAATAGTTTGTCCTACGAAGTCCGGAGAGATCATAGATGCTCTAGACCAAGTTTTGATAACTGTCTTCTTACCAGACTCTATATTTGCCTGAACCTTCTTATCTAAAGTATGATGAATGAACGGTCCTTTTTTAAGTGATCTTGCCATAATTATTTTCTTTTAGATACGATGTAACGGTTAGACACTTTGTTTTTCTTTCTAGTTTTGTAACCTTTAGCCGGTTTACCGTTTCTAGATCTTGGGTGACCTCCTGAAGAACGTCCTTCACCACCACCCATTGGGTGATCTACCGGGTTCATTACAACCGCTCTTGTTCTTGGTCTTCTACCTAACCATCTGCTTCTACCAGCCTTACCTGATACAGTTAATTGGTGATCTGAGTTGGAAACAGAACCAATCATTGCCATACATTCAGTAAGGATCATTCTTGATTCTCCTGAAGGCAACTTGATGATTGCATATTTCCCATCTCTGGAAGTTAATTGAGCTGAAGAACCAGCACTTCTTGCTAAAATTGCACCTTGTCCAGGCTTCATTTCAACACAAGAGATTACAGTACCCAATGGAATATTTTTCAATTTCATTGCGTTACCTACGTTTGGTTCAACGCTTTCTCCTGATACTACTTTCTGATCAACTTTGATACCGTTTGGAGCGATGATATATCTCTTCTCTCCGTCTGCGTACTCTAATAAAGCGATAAATGCAGTTCTGTTTGGATCGTATTCTACAGATTTTACAGTGGCTTCAACGTTTGCTTTGTTTCTTTTGAAGTCAATAATTCTGTATTTCTTTTTGTGTCCACCTCCGGTGTAACGCATGGTCATTTTACCTGTTTGGTTACGTCCACCTGACTTTTTAATACCAACTGTTAGAGATTTCTCTGGTTTGTTGGTAGTAATTTCCTCAAAATTGTTTACAATTCTGAATCTCTGTCCCGGGGTGATAGGTTTTAATTTTCTAACAGACATTACTATTATTTATAATTAATAATTAATTTACAGCAAAAATATCGATAACCTCACCTTCAGCAAGTTTGATTACCGCTTTTTTCAATTTATTTGTCTTTCCTACTTGAAGACCTTTTTTAGTGTATTTTGAAGAAACCTTCGGAGCATAAATCATTGTGTTAACGTCTGCTACTTTTACACCGTAAGCCGCTTCAACAGCTTTTTTGATCTCGATTTTATTCGCCTTAGGATTCACTAAGAAAGAATAAGAACCTCTTAAATCTGTAAGGTAATTAGCCTTTTCTGAAATAACTGGTTTAATAATAACTGACATGATTTATTTCTTTAAATTTTCCTGGAATTTTTCAACTGCACCTTCAAAGAAAATAATCTCACCAGCGTTTACTAAATCGTAAGAACTGATCTCGTTGAAGTTCATTACTTTAGTTTTAGGCAAGTTTCTTGAAGATAAATATACATTCTTGTTAGCTTCAGGAAGAACGAATAAAGATTTTTTACCGTTAAGTTCCAATGCATTCAATACATTGATGAAATCTTTAGTCTTAGGAGCATCAAAGCTCACATCTTCTAAAACTTTAATGCTGTTGTCTCTCATTTTCTGAGATAAAACAGATTTCTTAGCTAATCTCTTAAGAGCTTTGTTCAATTTGAATCTGTAGTCTCTTGGTTTTGGTCCGAATACTCTACCTCCACCTCTGAATACCGGAGATTTGATATCACCGTATCTAGCAGATCCTGATCCTTTTTGCTTCTTAAGCTTTTTAGTAGAAGCCGTAATTTCGCTTCTTTCTTTTGCTTTATGAGTACCTTGTCTTTGAGCAGCAAGATACTGTTTAACTTCTAAGTAAACCGCGTGCTGATTTGGCTCAATTCCGAATACTGTTTCGTCTAGAGTTACTTTTCTTCCGGTCTCTTTTCCTGATGTATTTAATACTACTAGTTCCATTTTCTGATAATTACATAAGAATTTTTAGCTCCCGGAACAGCACCTTTTACTACTAAAAGATTTTGTTCTTGATCAACTTTTAACACTTGAAGGTTTTGAACAGTTACCTGCTTACCTCCCATTCTTCCAGCCATTCTCATCCCTTTGAATACTCTTGAAGGGTCTGAACCAGCACCGATAGAACCTGGAGCTCTAAGTCTGTTGTGCTGACCATGAGTTGCCTGCATTACACCTCCAAATCCGTGTCTTTTAACAACACCCTGGAAGCCTTTACCTTTTGAAGTTCCTGTTACGTCAACATATTCACCTTCAGCGAATAAATCAACTTTTACTTCTTCTCCTACTTTTACTTCATCAACGAATTCTCTGTAGAATTCAACTAATTTAGCTTTAGGAGCAGAACCAGCCTTTTTAAAATGGCCAGCTAACGCTTTACCAACGTTCTTCTCACTCTTGTCATCGAAACCTAACTGAACAGCTTTATAACCGTCTTTTTCTAAGGTTCTGACCTGTAAAACCGAGCATGGACCAGCTTGAATAACTGTACAAGGAATGTTTTTCCCTTCTTCGTTAAACAAAGATGTCATACCGATTTTTTTACCAATAATACCTGACATTGTTTATATTATAATAAAATTTATCCTTTATTTTTCCCATTTTTCGGAGGTCTGAAGCAATTTCTACTTTTGATATAGGCATACTACGCCCCTAAAATGAGTGTGCAAATTTATGAATAATTTTGTAACTGACAAATATTTCGACTAAAATATTTTGATTTTTAATCAATTAGATGATTTTGAAAAAATTCAGAACAAAATTCCCAACAATTTATTTTGATTTTTAAAAAGAAATTAAGATGAAGACCTTACTGCGTGATCACCTTCACCCCCACTTCTTCCAGCCCAGCTCTATCCTCAGCACAAATACCACTATCTGTTATAAGATAATCCACCTGATCCAATGCCGCTATCTTTCCGAATCCTTTCTTATTCAATTTTGAAGAATCCGCAAGAATCACCGTCTGATCAGCACACTCCATCATAATCTGATTCAAATGAGCTTCCGCAGCATTAGAAGTACTGATTCCGAACTCAGGATCAATTCCATCTACTCCCAGAAAAAGTTTATTACATGAAAATTGTTTTAGAATTCCTTCTGAAATAGAACCCACTATAGAAGTAGAGCTTTTTCGCACTTCACCTCCCAGCTGTATAATATTAATGTTGGGATTATTGCAAAGTTCAATAGCAACCCGTAAAGAAGAGGTCAATACCGTAAGCGGTCCAAAATTCACCAGCATCCTGGCAAGATAATGCATGGTTGTTCCGGATGCCAGTATAATGCAGTCATTTTCCTGAATCAATGACAGCGCTGCTTTTGCTATAACCTGCTTTGCTTCTACATTGATACTCTCTTTCTCCCCAACATTTTTTTCATAAGCATATCTTACCTGCTTACTCGCTCCTCCATGATTCCTGAAAAGAAGCCCCAGACTTTCGAGATAGTTCAGATCCTTTCGGATCGTAACCGAAGAAACATTGAGCTTTTCACATAGATCCTGAACAAGCACATATCCTTTCTCATTAAGCTCTTTAAGTATTTCATCCTGCCTTGGTAATAGCTTTTCCATTTTATTCGTTTCATCAAAATTATCGATTTTTTCCGACATGCTAAAATTTCATTTATTTTCTTTTTGCTTTCATTTTTAATTTATATATTTGAAAACGAAACATAAACGAAACATTTATGAAACGAAACGAAGAACTCAATAAATTAACCCAAGTAAAAGAATGGGACTTTATAGTCATAGGAGGAGGAGCCAGTGGTTTAGGTTCAGCATTAGATGCAGTAAGCAGAGGATTCAAAACATTATTGCTAGAATCTCATGACTTTGCAAAAGCAACATCCAGCAGAAGTACCAAACTGGTACACGGCGGAGTTAGATATCTCGCTCAGGGAGATGTCGGATTGGTAAAAGAAGCATTGAAGGAAAGAGGATTACTAGCAAAGAACGCAGCTCATATCGTAAAAAATCAGTCTTTCATCATTCCAAACTATACATGGTGGGGAGGAATTTACTATAAAATAGGATTATCTGTTTATGACTTTCTTGCCGGAAAACTGAGCCTGGGTAAAACGAAATACATCAGCAAAGCGAAAACAGTTGAAAAGCTTCCCACTATTGAACAAAATCACTTAATGAGTGGTGTTGTTTACCAGGACGGACAGTTTGACGATGCCCGACTTGCAATCAACCTTACCCAAACTATTATTGAAAAAGGGGGAAGTGCTGTTAACTATGTAAAAGTAACTAACCTTTTGAAAGATGCTTCCGATAAAGTAATAGGTGTAGTTGCAGAAGACCAGTTTTCTAAGCAGCAATATCAGATACACGGCAAAGTAGTCATCAACGCAACCGGTGTATTTACGAATGACATTCTTAATATGAACAACCCTAAGCATGGTAAACTTGTAGTACCAAGCCAGGGAATTCACCTTGTGCTGGATAAATCCTTCCTGAAAAGTGATGATGCTATCATGATCCCGAAAACATCTGACGGCAGGGTTTTATTTGTTGTTCCGTGGCATGACAGGGCTTTAGTAGGAACCACAGATACTCTTTTAAAGGATGAAAGCTTTGAACCCCGTGCACTGGAAGAAGAAATCAGCTTTGTTTTAAACACAGCAAGACAATATTTAGCAAAAAAGCCCACGCGTGAAGATGTAAAATCTGTTTTCGCAGGTCTTCGTCCGCTTGCAGCTCCTAAAGACGGAAGCAAAAGCACAAAAGAGGTTTCCCGAAGCCACAAAGTCATTACTTCAGAGACAGGATTAGTTTCTATCATCGGAGGAAAATGGACTACCTACCGTAAAATGGCAGAAGACACCGTAGACGAAGCTATTAAAGTTCACAGATTGGGAAATACCCCATCAAAAACAGAACATCTTTCTATCCATGGAAATGTAAAACCCGAACAGGTAGACAGAACCAATCATCTGTACGTGTACGGCTCTGATATTCCAGCCATCAGAAAATTACAGGAAAGTAACCCGCGTTATGCTCAAAAGATCCACCCGGATCACCCTTTCACGGTGGCAGAAGTGGTATGGGCTGTAAGAGCAGAAATGGCAGAAACCATTGAAGATATTCTGGCAAGAAGAGTACGCTTACTGTTCCTCGATGCAAGAGCTGCTATAGACAGCGCTCATAATGTAGCAAGAATCATTGCTGAAGAGAAAGGTTATTCTGAAGAATGGTCTCAGCAGCAGGAAAATGAATTTATTGAACTGGCAAAAGGGTATTTATTAACACCTTATTCCCCTAAAGTTATCAACCTAAATTAGCACTATAATACATGAATGAAAAGCTTATCCTCGCTCTAGATCAGGGAACAACTTCCTCCAGAGCGATTCTCTTCAACCATAGTGGAGAAATTAAGTATGTATCTCAGAAAGATTTCAGACAGATATTTCCTACTCCGGGTTGGGTAGAACACGACCCCAACGAAATCTGGTCTTCACAGATATCCGTAGCCGCAGAAGTTATTGCAAAAGCAGGTATCTCCGGACTGGAAGTTGCCGCTATCGGAATTACCAACCAACGTGAAACTACCATCGTCTGGGATAAAGAAACCGGTGAACCTGTCTACAATGCTATTGTATGGCAGGACCGCAGAACTTCAAAGTATTGTGACGAACTGAAAGAACAGGGGCATGCAGAAACAATCAAAGAAAAAACAGGACTTGTTCTGGATGCTTACTTTTCAGCAACCAAGTTAAAATGGATCCTGGACAATGTAGAGGGAGCAAGACAAAAAGCTGAAGAAGGAAAACTATGTTTCGGAACTGTTGACACATGGCTTGTCTGGAAACTTACCCGTGGAAAAATGTTTATTACAGATGTTTCCAATGCCAGCAGAACAATGCTTCTTAATATTCATACCTTAGAATGGGATAATGATTTATTAGAATTATTCAACATCCCTAAAAACATTCTCCCCAAAGTAAAGCAAAGCAGCGAAATATACGGAGAGACTGCTACAACTCTATTCTCTACCAAAATTCCAATTGCAGGTATTGCCGGTGACCAGCAGGCTGCCTTATTCGGACAGATGTGTACCACTCCCGGAATGGTAAAAAACACTTACGGAACAGGATGTTTCTTATTAATGAATACAGGAACGGAAGCCGTTTCTTCTAAAAACAATCTTCTAACAACCGTAGCCTGGAAAATCAATGGAGAAGTAAATTATGCTCTTGAAGGAAGTGTATTCGTAGGAGGCGCTGCTATTCAATGGCTGAGAGACGGCCTTAAGCTAATTCGTTCTTCTGATGAAGTAAATAGATTGGCTGCTTCTGTACCAGATAATGGTGGCGTTTACTTTGTACCTGCGCTGACAGGTCTTGGCGCTCCTTACTGGGATCAGTACGCCCGTGGAACAATTGTAGGAATCACCCGAGGAACAACTGATGCACATATTGCAAGAGCCACCCTGGAAGGAATTGCATTTCAGGTTTATGAAATTGTAAAAGCGATGGAAGCAGATTCAGGAAGAGCAAGTCTTGAATTAAGAGTAGACGGCGGTGCTTCTGCCAGCGATCTTCTGATGCAGATACAGTCTGACCTGTTCGGTTTCAAAACCACAAGACCTAAAACACTTGAAACAACAGCATTAGGAGCAGCTTATCTTGCCGGACTAGCTGTAGGATACTGGAAAAGCATTGACGAAATCCAGGAACAATGGATTGTAGACAAAGATTTTCATCCTCAATTAAACAGAGAACAAGTGGATAAAATGACCCACTTCTGGAAGAAAGCTGTAAAAAGCGCTCAAAGCTGGATAGAAGATTAACTCACTCATTAAAAAAACTTATATGACCCCATTTATTGCAGAAGTTATCGGAACGATGCTTCTTATACTATTAGGCAACGGTGTTGTAGCCAATGTTGTCTTAAAAGATACGAAAGGAAATAATTCCGGATGGATTGTTATCACTACCGCATGGGCACTGGCCGTGTTTGTGGGGGTAACCGTTGCAGGGCCAATAAGTGGAGCCCATCTGAATCCGGCTGTAACCATTGGTCTTGCAACTGCAGGAAAGTTTTCGTGGGATCTGGTTCCCTCTTATATTGCAGCCCAAATGATCGGCGGAATGCTGGGTGCATTTTTAGTATGGCTGTTTCATAAAGATCATTTTGCCATCACGGAAGATGAAGGCGCAAAACTGGCATGTTTCAGTACAGGCCCGGCAATCAGAAAAACATCGTCCAATCTTATCAGTGAGATTATCGGAACATTTGTACTGGTATTCTGTGTCTTCTATTTTGCCAATCCAAGCATTACTTTACAGGCAGATCCAACGGCTAAAGTAGGATTAGGTTCTATTGGAGCAATCCCCGTTACATTTGTAGTCTGGGCAATAGGCTTATCTCTTGGAGGAACTACCGGATATGCCATTAACCCGGCAAGAGATCTTGCGCCAAGAATCATGCATACCATTTTGCCTGTAAAAGGAAGCAGTGACTGGAGCTACGCATGGATTCCGGTAGTAGGTCCGATTACAGGAGCTATTATCGCAGCAGTACTATATGGATTTTTAAAATAAACACATGATGAGAAAAATCTTAAAAGGGATCTTCTTTCTTGTTTTAGGAACAGGAAAGCTACTTTCACAGGAAAATGCTGAACCCAAGGAAACGAAAGAAGGAAGACTTGATTTTACGGCCAACATTCAGAACAATCACTTATGGAGAGGTCTTATTATTACTGATAAACCTGTTGTAATGGGAAATCTGTCGTATGCTCTGGATGAAGAGAAAAAATGGAAGGTAGGAATCTGGGGAGCATCTGCACTGGCGGATGATAAAGACAACACCCATTATAAAGAGATCAATTATTATATTCAATATTCTGACGGTCGTTTTTATATTGGGTTATGGGATCTTTATAACTCCAGGAACATCAATACTGCAGTAGCTGCAGATGATATTTTCAGTTATTCACAGAGAAGAACTGCTCATATTATTGATTTAAGAACCAACTATACTTTCGGGCCGTCATTTCCGATCAATATTGAAGCTGATATCATGCTGTACGGAGGAGCCAATGCAGGAGAAGTTATTCTTGAAGCTGACGGAAGCTACAAAAAGAACAGATATTCTACCTATGTGCAGGCAAGCTATCCTGTTATTAAGGGACAGAAAGTAAATCTGGATGCATTTGTAGGAGCCGGATTTGCTCTCAATGACAAAACGTTTTTATACGGCAATGGCCAAAACAGCTTTGACATCGTAAATGTAGGCGTAAAAGCCGGAAAAACTGTTAAGATTACGGATCATTACAGTCTTCCGGTATCCATGATGGCCATGTGGAATCCATCCAATAAGTTTGCAAGGATTCAGCTTGCAGCCACCGTTTTTTAATCTGATTTGAACTCAATGATAAAAAGCCACTTCTTTAAGGAGTGGTTTTATTTTGATGAAACACCTTCCAGCCAAAGAAAGTAAACCGTTTTGCAACTCCATTATCCAGGCCTTCTATTTGATAATTTACAACAACCGTGTTTTTACAGTGAATGTTTTCCTTAAAAATCTTTACTTTTGAAAAAAATATCTATGAAAAAGTTTTTCAGTGTAATAATTCTGTGCATCAGTATTTTTACATGGGCACAGCAGACAGAAGTTCCATTTATTGGATACAGAGCTTTTGATATTATGAAAGGATATAGCGGTACTGGTACTCCTCATTATTATCTGGATCTAAAAAACAATGGTGATGTGCATTTTGGATACGTCCAGGTGAATCAGGCGAGCGGAGAAGAAACAACGGAGGAAATCAATGCCGGAAAATATGCTCCGAATAAGGTAATGAAAGTGGTCTTTAAAAAATATGAGGAAACATTTTTCGTGAAATTTGATAAAGATAAAATCTACCTTACCGATGAAAAAGGAAACGTTAAGAATCTTGAAGGCTGCTGCTCATCCACTGAGAGCATCAATAAAGAAACCTGTACATGCGAAAGCGAATTTTTAAAGTAGTACAATAATATACAAAGAAAGCCATTCCATCCGGGGTGGTTTTTTTGTTGTGAGATATCATCCTGAAATTGCAAAAGGATACTATGATAATTTTCCGTCTGCAAAAACTTTATACATTTGTTACAGTTCATCTTCATATAGTCGAGTCTCATTCTCCAATCACCGGGATTTTACGGTATATATTCTGCCAAAATATCTTTAATTTTGAAAAGTCATTTTCACCGATGAAAAATTTAAAAATTTTATTTCTATTTCTTTTGTTCCTTATTGCGTCATGCAACAGGAAAGAGAATCATCCTTACACTTTTTATTACTGGAAAACCAAACTGAAGCTTGATAATGCAGAAAAGAAAGCATTGGATAAAGCAACAGTTCCTTATTTGTACACCAGATTCTTTGATGTAGATAAAGTGAACGGAAAATTTCAGCCGGTAGCAGTGATTACCAAAGACCAGAGTTTTCAGACAGGCAAGAATATCGTTCCTACGGTTTTTATTACTAATCAGACCTTGTTGGATATCTCTGCAGAAGAGATCCGATTTCTGGCAGAAAGCATTCACCTTTTAATTCAAAAGAAAGCAGAAGAATATCACCTGAAAACCAATAATGAAATTCAGATCGACTGCGACTGGACCGCCGGAACACGAAATGATTATTTTAAATTTCTGAAAGAACTCAAAAGAATTTCCGGAAAAGAAATTACCTGTACCCTTCGTCTTCATCAGGTGAAAGACAAAAAGCAGACTGGAATTCCTCCCGTCGGGAAAGTATACCTGATGTGCTACTCTACTTCGTCACCTCTTGAAAACTCTGATAAGAATTCTATTCTGGATGTCAATATTCTGAAAAGTTATCTTTCGAAAATAGAAGATTATCCTGTCAAAAATATTGAAGTGGCACTTCCGATTTATTCGTGGGGAATTGTTACCAATCATTTGGGTAAACATAAACTGATTAATGCATTATCCAAAAAAGATCTGGAAAACTCCGATTTTAAAAAGATTTCAGATCACGAAGTTGAAGTTTTGAAAGACGGATTCTACTTCGGAAGTTATTTGAATAAAGGTTTCAAAATAAAGGCAGAGGAAATATCCGAAGAACAAGTTAATGACGTTATTGAGTTTTTACAGAAAAAAATCCCACATTTTAATATTATTTATTATCAATTAGATAGTAAATTTGTGTCAGACCGGAAATTTTAATCTCTAAGAGATAGAGGCACACTTGCCAGAACACTACATCATACAATATTAAAACTAAAAAAACACTGCACACCCTATGAAAAAGTATATTCTTTCACTTGCGGTTGTATCACTTTTCTATACACAATCTGATGCCTGCGCGTGGTCAGATCCTGATTATGATTACTTCAACCTTTTTACGCAAACCATTATCAAGGACAAGACTTATCTTCCTTTTCTGCATAATTACTCAAGCAGGTTTTATGGAGGATATAACTCAGCACTGATTCCTGATGACAATGTGGAAACATGGAAAAAGTTCTTCAACAATCAGCTGAGCTATTCTGAAACCCAGAATCTGGTGTATAAAATAAGCATGAACGACCTGAATGCTTTAAAGAACGGAAATCCTTCCAACCCTCTTTTACAAAAACTGGGCACCGGCTTTTACCAGAAATATAAGGAAGGAATTGATTATCTGATTGAGGCCAAGTATCTTGAGCCTTTTATGAGCATCAATTATATAGAAAGTGAAAACTCATTCTATTACGACAGAGATACGAGCAGAAAAAATGCTACAGCTCTTGATTACAATAAAACGATCGCTGCTTTAACCTCGTTATACAATGCGGCGAGAAATCCTGAAATCAAACAGCGTTACGGATATCAGCTGGTACGCCTGAATCATTATACAAGAAATTACGATTCTGCCGTGCAGGCTTTCAAGACCTATGTTGCTCCCATCAAACTAAAAGGAACAGTTTACTTCATGTCTCTGGACCAGCTGGCAGGAGCACAAAGAGGACTGGAAATGAACAGTGATGCCAACTGGAACTTCTTTCAGGTATTTATGAACAGCAAAGACCGTAAGGAATCTGCTTTTGTCTCGATGAAACTTTCAGACACCGCATCTTTCAGCAATATTCTGAAAAGAGCCAATACGAATGAAGAAAAAAATATGGCTTATTTCCTCTTAGGATACGAGGAATTCAACAATCCTGTTCCGATGATGGAAAAGATGTATGAAATTGATCCTGATTCCGAAATTCTGAAGGTAATGGCCGCCAGAAGTATCAACGAACTTGAAAGAAGTTATCTGCCTACCTATTACTATACTTCCGATGCTCAAAAAGCAGCTACTAAAGAAAATTCAACGGATAATTCCGCAAAAGATAAATCTACAGATCAAACAAAAACTGAAGGAAAGGAAGAAAAACTTTCTTTCTGGCAGAAAATTGTAAGATTCTTTAAAAATCTTTTCGGAGGTTCGAAATCTGACAAAACTGGCGATAATGCTAAAGCTGACCAGAGTGATGACGAGCTGTTCAGCAACCCGGACAGAATCCCTTTCTACACCAGAACAGGTTATTATTACGACGAAAAAACGCAGGACTTCCTGGACAGCCTTGAAAAGTTCACAGATAAAACAAAAGAAAAGTCTAAAGACGAATACTGGCAGATTGCAGATGCTTATCTTAAGTTTTTAAAGAAAGATTATAAACAAAGTTCTGAAATTCTGAATGACATTAAAACGACCAATCCGGAATACCTGGAAGAAATCAAAAGAATGAAAGTTCTGAATGATATTGTTTCCCAGCCGAAAATTGATGCGGAGTATGAAGATCATCTGATGAAAGACTATGCGGAATACTTCGTAGAGAAAAAGGTAGAAAAAGATTCAACAGCTGCAGCTCAATTCGATTATTATGGTGAAGTACCTTCTACAGCGGATTTCCTTAAGGATGTTATTGCGAACCGTTACTTCCTTCAGGGTGAAGACGGAAAATCATTCCTGATGAATAATAAGCTTTCGGACCTGCAGTACAACCCGAATTCCAGTCTGGTAAAAAGCGTGGAAGAGTTTTACAGAAAGCCAAATAAAACCCAGTTTGAGCAGCAGATCATCGCGAAAAACATGGACAGTGTAGGTAATATTGATGCCTTCTTCAGTACCATTTATGGAGACAGAGCGATGAGACTTGCCGATTTTGAAAAAGCAAAAGCTTATTATGAAAAAGCAAAAAGCTTTGCTGGCATTCCAAGACAGAATTATGAATGGACAGAAAAGAATGGCCAGACCATCACTCCAAAACAATATGCTCCTGCAGAATACAACGGATTTAAAAATATCTCCAATCTTGTCTTCGGACATAATGTGTGGGAAAGTTTTGGAAGCCCCGATACCGAAAGTATGAAAGCAGAAAATTATACAGATTTCCCTTTCATCAAAACAAGTATGGATAAACTTGAGCTGGCAGATGCATTGATTCAACTGAAAAAGATTGGAAACGACACAGGTGAAAAGGCAGCAAAAGCCAATCAGCTTATCGGAAACTTATTATACAATACTTCTATTTTAGGGTATTACCGTCAGTTGTTTGTTATGGATATCGACAACAGCAACGGAGGCAAATATGATTTCTGGAATACGGACAGAAAGAATCCTTACAAATATTATTATAAAAACTTCCTTGATACTTCTTATATTGAACCAGATAATTTTGACCTGTCAATCAATTATTATCAAAAAGCACTTAAGCTTTCCAATAATAAAGAGGAAAAAGCAAGAATCTTATTCCAGATGGCAAGTGCTGAACAGGGTAAATATTATCAGTATGAAGCAAAAGCACCAAAAGATTTTGATTATTCTGATCCGAAATGGTCTGAAAAAGAAGATGCCCAACAAAAGGAAATGGACAATCTAAAAAACCAGAAGTACAGAACCTATTTTGCTCAGCTGAAAGCTCAGTATTCCGATACCGAGACAACAAAGAACTTAATGGGAAGCTGTAGTTATTTTAATTATTTTATGAGATAATTTTGTCACAAATAAAAAAATAAAGGATCATATTGATTCTTTATTTTTTTATTTGTGGATTGAAAAAATTCATAAAACTTTGATCAAGATCTTTCGCCAATTTTATAGATCCCAAGGTATTGATGTGCTCCTTATCATAGTAAAAAACGGTATCATTAATATAAGGGGCGGTCTCGAATATTCTGCTTTTAGAAACATCATATACATATACATTTTTATATTTCTTAGAGAGATCATTTAAAAACAGATTGTCACTCTTATTATATAAAATGTCATATTCAAATTTATTTTTCCTGATAAAACTATTATTAATTCTCAAAGGACTGTGATCCAGCTTAGGAAAACTCTTGATAAAAATTATTTTCTGATCGCCATTCAAATTAGCAACCATTTTTTCTAAAGAACTTTTTAAAGACGGAACCCTTGTATAACCTATACTATTGATAATAATAACTTTATTTTTCTTAATATTTTCCGTTGTTGCATTGGCAAGCTTTCTCGAATTTTCGTAAAAAAACAGATCTTTTTCAGGAATTTCTGATTCATTAATTCCTTCTACGGCAGGATATCCGTCGCACGTAATAGTATTATACGAAAAATGATGCTTCTTACCAAGATAATTCAGAAAAGGCTTTAGCATCAGGGCATGGCTGTCACCAATTAAAAGAATGCTGTCATTTTTAGAAATATCACCAAACTTTTCTACCTGCCCATCATAATGAGATTTTATCCCAAAAAATGCTTTGGAATAATATTCCGGAATTGCATTTACTTTAGTGATAACCGGCAGAAAATAAGTATACAATAGAAGAACAGCCGTTGCCGGAAGAAAGATTTTATAAAATAATTTAGACTTTGCAACCCGTAATTTTGTTTCAATAAAAGTGTATGACAGATAAGATAAGATAAAAGTGGCCACGCAGACAATAAAAATTTGTGTGACAGAAAAATCATAAGTATCGAATTTATACCTGATAAATGCCATCACCGGCCAATGCCATAAGTATAAAGAATAAGATAATTCGCCAATATAAACGGGAATTCTTTGTCCTAAAAAATCGCTAACCATATTATTCTTTAAGCTTAATAATCCCGCAGCCGCAATACACGGAACCAATGCTAATATACCCGGAAAATTACTGTTTTCGTTAATCACAAATGAGCAAACCGATAATACAACAACACAAAATACAGCGATAATATTTTGTTTTTTCCTTTTTATTAAATCTAAATTTCCAAGGCTGATACTAAAAAACGAACCTACCAAAAACTCCGGAATTCTAGCCGAAAGAGAGAAATAGGTATGGCCTTTACTATTCCAGAAAATGAGTTTGTAAGTGGTGTATAATGATAAGAAAATGATTAAACCCAAAATAACCGCAGGAAGATACTTTTTATTGATAAAAATAAGCAGCAAGGGAAGGAAAAAGTAAAACTGCATTTCTACAGATAAGGACCACGTGTGCAGCAATGGGTTTTCGACCATCTTGGCACCAAAATATGAATTACCCGCAGAAAAATGATTATTCGAAATAAATATTGCTGATTTTAAGATCGACTGTTTCAGGGTATTAATATCAACAGACATGTAAATATAGCTCCCGACAAGGCTGATACAGAGCAAAACAAAAAAATAAACCGGCACTATTCTCTTTAATCTTTTTGAATAAAAATCAATAAAACTAAATGTTTTTTTTTCTTTTTGATGAAGAATAATAGAAGTCATAAGGTAGCCTGAAATGACAAAAAAAACGTCAACCCCAAGAAAACCTCCCGGCAGCCATCCTGAATTTAAATGAAATATAAAAACAAGTAAAAAGGCCACTGCCCTCAGACCCTGAATATCACTCCTAAAATGCATCCGCAAATATAAATATTTATATCAACATTTTACTATTCGAATTTTTTCTGTCAAAAAATTGATTTAAATGTAAATTATTACTTATTTTAATCATTACATGATTTGAAATATTTCATAAACAAAAATTCAGTTTATTTTATGTATTAACTTCGGTATTTGAGCCATTCTTCATGTTTTCTTTTAAAGAAATCATATTTGTAATCCTGATTTCGCTGTGCGGCATCAATAGAATGGGAAGTATGAATATCTGCATCTTTTTTGGCAAGCTCTCCCAGCCTTTCATAGTAAATATGGAGCTGATCCAGTTCTGCTTCTGTAAGGTCTTCAATATCCACAATACGATTGCTTGCTTTTTCGTGAGCCGCAATAAGTTCATTGAGTTTAATCTGTATGGCTTTGGAGTCTTTGTTCTGAGCTTTCTGAATCAGGAATACCATCAAAAAAGTAATGATTGTAGTTCCGGTATTGATTACCAGCTGCCAAGTTTCGGAATAATCAAAAAAAGGTCCGGTTACCGCCCATAGTACTACGATAAGAAAAGCTCCCATGAAGGCATATGGGCTTCCTGTAAATTTTACAGCCCAGTTTGAAAATTTCTCAAAAAAGCTATGGTTCATTTTTCCCATCATCGTTGTTTTATAGATTGATTAAATGTATAAAATTAACAGGAATCAGGGATAATAAATACTGACAAAAAAAACATTAAAACAGAAGTCTGTCTTAATGTTTTTTAATTAAAATTGATATGAATGATTGAAATTATATTATTTGATTTTTTCCGGGAAACGATATTCCAGGTTTTGTTTTTCTTCTGCTATGATACTTTTTCCGATTTGAGCAGGTGAAAAAGTTTTTGGATACAATGTATTATTCCAATGATCTTTCCAGGGAGAAATATTACCCCAAGAGTATATGCTTATGGGATTTGTATAATGTTTTTCAATATTTTCCCTGGCTGTTTTCAGTTCTTCTTCAGACAAATGTTCTTCGGAACAGGAGGCCAGAGCAGCTCCGGCAAATAATACTGAGAATATTTTTCTGGTAATTTTCATGCTATTTTTTTGTGTTAGAATTTATAGTTTACCTGTACAGCAAAGTTTCTTGGCTGAATCTGATCAATATATCCTCCTCTGAAATAAGAACTGTATCCTACACTATCAAAGATATTGTTAAAGAACACTCTTATTCCCATTCCATTTTTCAGTGAATATCCTGCCTGAGCATCCACTGTGGTATATTCCGGCATATCGAAAGGTTTATCTCCAGGTTTCACACTGTTCAGGTGACCTGCTGTAAATGTCTTCTGAGTCCATTCGTCAACCGGTCTTTTTCCAACATAATAAATTCCTGCTCCTATATCAAGTCCCGATAAAGTCCCCTTATTGAATTTATAATTCAACCACCCGTTTGCGGTGTTTTTAGGAGCGTTCATGGGAGCGGATCCGTTCATATAAGCAGGGCTGTCCTGGTATTGAGCATCCAGATATGCCCATCCTGACATCACCTGAAGGTTTGGAAGAATTCTTCCGATCAATTCTACTTCCACTCCTTTTCTTCTAAGATTTCCTGCAAGACCATACATCGTTTGCTTGTTGATGACAACAGGGTTATAGTTTTCATCAAGAATAGTGAAAGACAGGTGATCAGTTTTAATGTCAAATACTGTAACATTAAATCTTAAACGCTCATTAAACCAGTCTGATTTAATACCAGCTTCCCACTGTTTAGTCATTGATGGGCCTACTCTTCCTCCATCTAAAAGGAAGTTATTGGAAGATCTTAAAGAGGTTGTAGTGGTATATGATCCAAATACATTAACGTTTGGAAGTGGTGAAACAATCAATCCGAAATTAGGATTCCATGTATCTACAGACTCATTGGCAGATCCGTTCAGTCTGCTGTAACGAATTCCTAAATGTGCCTTTACATATTTCCCGATAGTCATCACATCCTGAGCCATTGCACCGATACTTGGAGTTAAAATAGCATTTGATCTTCCCAGATTTTTATAGATGACATTTACCGGAAGCTGATTTGGAATGCTTCCGTTTACTACGTCAAAAATATCAAGTGGATTAGCCGCATAGGTTATGTTTCCTATTTTTGTGGCACGTGCAGTAATTAAATTACCGGGTGCGATTGAGTTTTTATATGCTTCGTAGGTTGTAGATGAAGTTTCAGTTTCTCTCCAGTCAAAACCAACCTGGAATGTATGGTTGATAAACCCTGTTTTTATCTGTTCTCCGATAAAGTCTAACTGTAATACTCTATTGATATCTTCACCCTGTGATTTTCCAATGGTACGTTGTCTGATATTATAGTTGGTTTCACCTGCGGGTAATGATACGGATGAAGCTTCAGAGTCTGTATTGCTAACAGAATTAACGAAAGCAGCTCTCACTTTTAATTTATCCGTAAGGTTACGTACAATCGTAGTGGCAAAGTTGAAAGTCTCAGCTTTTGAATAATCGGATGTATATCCTAAGAACTTACCTTTGGGCATATGATACAATGCTTCTACAGTTCCCGGAGCAAGGTTGATTGTTCCTCTGTCTGGTGTTCTTTTATCATGCAGATAATCCATTTCCACATTAATGTATGTTTTATCATCCGGACGGAAAGCTATCGATGGATTTACGTAGATTCTTTCTCCCTTTACATGGCTTCTGAATGAATTGTTATTCTGATAGGCACCATTGAATCTTACAGCAAATTTGCCCTGAGAATCCAATACTCTCTGGAAATCTACCGTAGGTCTGTAAAAATCCCAGCTTCCGTAACGGAATCCTACATTGGTCTGGTCAATAAACTGTGGTCTTTTTGTTACAACATTGATAACTCCTCCTGCAGATCCCAATCCATTTCCTATTCCCTGACCAATTGCGGCAGATCCCTTGATTACCTGAATACTTTCTACTCCCTGCATATCTGTGATCATCCCTGCAGTACGGAAATCTGAATCCAGCTGAACACCGTTTTTCAGTACGGGAACGCCACGATATCCTCTTATGGACATACTCTCGTTTCCTCCACCATAACTAGAAAATAAAGTTACTCCCGGAACGTTTTTGGCAACATCAGTGACTGTAAGTGCTCCTAATTCTTCAATTGCTTTATGGGAAATTACTGAAATACTCTGAATCTGGTCTCTGGTTTTCAAAGGCAATCTCGTGATTGCATCAAGACCTTGCGGCTGTTTCTTTTTTTCACCAAATAATTCTACTTCTTCAATTTTCTTGTGTTTAATTGAATCATTTACTGTCTGTGCATTGGCCAGAACTCCACCCAATACAAGCAGAGAAAAGGATACTACTTTATTCATCTGATAATTTTTTACAAAATTATTATTTTTATTAATTCTAAATAAATAAAGAAGTGTGACATATGTCACCATGAAAAGCCCTGTTAATATCAGATCATTAATCCAATAAGATGACTCATTACAATCATCAAACATATCTGATCTATTATTAAGACAAATCCTTTAAAGCTTTTTTATGATTACAGAAATTTCAATTCAAAAAAAGCAGATTTAATGCATTACAAACCTGCCTTTTTGCTATTGATGTAGTTATATAAAATAGCATATACATAAAAAAATCCGTTCCTTTTTAGGAACGGATTGTATAATCATTGCAAAGTATGCATTTATCACACTTTAATTTCAACGTCTACACCTGAAGGAAGTTCTAATTTCATTAGAGCATCAACAGTTTTAGAAGAAGAAGAGTAGATATCCATTAGTCTCTTGTGAGCTGAAAGTTGGAACTGCTCTCTTGCTTTCTTGTTTACGTGCGGAGATCTCAATACTGTGAAGATTCTCTTATTCGTTGGCAATGGAATTGGACCGTTTACAACAGCACCAGTAGCCTTTACCGTTTTTACGATTTTCTCAGCAGACTTGTCTACCAAGTTGTAATCGTAAGATTTTAGTTTTATTCTGATTCTTTGTGACATTTCTTTAATTTAAAAATTAACCTTTTGCTTTAGCTATGATTTCTTCAGCAACGTTTTGTGGAGTAGCCTGGTACTTCTCTAATTCCATAGAAGAAGTAGCTCTTCCTGATGAAAGTGTTCTTAGAGTCGTTACATATCCAAACATTTCAGAAAGTGGAACAGAACCTTTGATTACAACAGCACCGTTTTTCTCTTCCTGACCACTGATAGTACCTCTTCTTTTGTTAAGGTCACCAATGATGTTACCCATATATTCTTCCGGAGTTACAACTTCCAGTTTCATAATAGGCTCCATAATTACTGGCTTAGCAGCACGTCCCGCTTCTTTAAATCCTAATTTAGCAGCCATTTCAAATGAAAGAGCATCAGAATCCACTGCGTGGAAAGATCCATCTTTAAGAGTAACTTTAATACCTTCAACTTCGAAACCAGCCAATGGACCGTTCTTCATTGCAGCTTTAAATCCTTTTTCAATAGCAGGAACAAATTCTCTAGGAACGTTACCACCTTTGATCTCATTGATGAATTCTAAACCAACTTTACCTTCGTCTGCAGGTCCTAGTTCAAATACAATGTCAGCAAATTTACCTTTACCACCAGATTGTTTTTTGTAAACTTCTCTGTGTTGAGCAACTTTTGTTAAGTTTTCTTTGTACTCTACCTGAGGTTGTCCCTGGTTTACTTCTACTTTGAACTCTCTTTTCATACGGTCAACAATGATATCTAAGTGAAGCTCACCCATACCAGAGATAATCGTTTGTCCAGAAGCTTCGTCAGTTCTAACAGTAAACGTAGGATCTTCTTCTGCCAATTTAGCTAAAGCGTTACCCATTTTATCCTGGTCAGCTTTAGTTTTAGGCTCAACAGCGATACCGATTACCGGATCAGGGAAAACCATAGATTCAAGAACGATTGGATTTTTCTCATCACACATCGTATCACCAGTTTTGATAGACTTGAATCCTACCGCTGCACCAATATCACCAGCTTCAATATATTCTACCGGGTTTTGCTTGTTAGCGTGCATCTGATAGATTCTTGAGATTCTTTCTTTATCTCCTGAACGAGAGTTCAAGATGTAAGAACCTGCATCCAGTCTTCCAGAGTAAGCTCTGAAGAATGCTAATCTTCCCACAAACGGGTCAGTAGCAATCTTAAATGCAAGAGCTGCGAAAGGCTCATCTACAGATGGCTTTCTTGTGATTTCAGCGTCTGTTCTTGGATCAGTACCTTTGATATCATCCTTATCTAATGGAGAAGGCAAGTATTTACATACTGCATCCAACATAAACTGTACTCCTTTGTTCTTGAATGAAGAACCACAAGTCATTGGGATAATAGATAAATCGATAGTAGCAGCTCTCAATGCAGCATTGATTTCTTCTTCTGTAATTGAATCCGGATCTTCAAAGAATTTCTCCATCAAAGTTTCGTCATATTCAGAAACAGCTTCTACTAGTTTCTCTCTATATTCAAGAACTTCATCTTTCATATCTTCAGGAATTGGCACTACTTCGAAAGTAGCTCCTTGTCCTGCTTCATCCCAGATGATCGCTCTGTTTTTAATTAAGTCAACAACACCTTTGAAATCTTCTTCAGCACCGATTGGTAAAACGATTGGAACTGCGTTAGATCCTAACATTTCTTTAACCTGGTTTACCACGTTAAGGAAGTCAGCACCTTGTCTGTCCATTTTGTTTACGAATCCCATTCTTGCAACTTTGTAGTTGTCAGCAAGTCTCCAGTTTGTTTCAGACTGAGGCTCTACTCCATCTACTGCAGAGAATAAGAATACCAATCCATCCAATACTCTTAAAGATCTGTTTACCTCTACTGTGAAGTCAACGTGTCCCGGTGTATCAATGATGTTGAAGTGGTAAGGTTTAGTTTCTGGTAAAGCTTTTCCTTGATCTGTTGGAAAGTTCCAAGAACAAGTGGTAGCTGCAGAAGTAATAGTAATACCTCTTTCTGCTTCCTGCTCCATCCAGTCCATTGTAGAAGCACCATCGTGAACCTCTCCAATTTTGTGGTTTACCCCTGTATAGAATAGAATCCTTTCTGTAGTGGTAGTCTTACCTGCATCAATGTGAGCAGCGATACCAATATTTCTTGTGTATTTAAGATCTCTTCCCATTTCAGATTAGAATTTGAAGTGTGAGAAAGCCTTGTTAGCTTCCGCCATTTTGTGAGTATCAGATTTCTTTTTGAAAGCAGCACCTTCTTCTCTTGAAGCAGCTACAACTTCGTTAGCTAATTTCAAAGCCATAGACTTATCATTTCTAGCTTTAGAATATTTGATTAACCATTTCATTGCCATAGAAATTTTTCTATCAGCTCTGATTGGCATAGGGATCTGGAAGTTTGCTCCACCTACTCTTCTGGAACGTACTTCTACGTGAGGCATTACATTTGTAAGTGCATCTTTCCAGATTTCAAGTGCAGTTTTTTCGTTATCTCCTTTTTTAGTTTCTACGATATCTAATGCATCATAGAAAATTTTGAATGCGATTGACTTCTTACCGTCAAGCATTAAATTGTTTACGAATCTCGTTACCAATTGATCATTAAATTTCGGATCTGGTAACAACGGTCTTTTTTTCGCTTTTGTCTTTCTCATTGCTTTTGTACCTTATTTAATGATTATTTTTTCTTTCCTTTTGCAGGAGCAGCAGCTGCTTGTCCTGGTTTAGGTCTCTTAGCTCCGTACTTAGATCTTCTCTGTGTTCTTCCATTTACACCAGCGGTGTCTAATGCACCTCTTACGATGTGGTAACGTACTCCCGGTAGGTCTTTCACCCTTCCGCCTCTAACCAATACTATCGAGTGCTCCTGAAGATTGTGTCCTTCGCCCGGGATATAGGCATTCACTTCTTTACCGTTAGAAAGTCTTACCCTTGCTACTTTTCTAAGTGCAGAGTTAGGTTTCTTAGGTGTAGTTGTATATACTCTCGTACATACACCACGTCTTTGTGGACAAGAATCTAGGGCAGCCGATTTGCTCTTCTTGGCAAGCGTGGCTCTTCCTTTTCTTACTAATTGTTGAATAGTAGGCATTTAATTGCTTTTTATTTTAGGGTGCAAAAATAGTAATATTTTTTTAATCTACAAGCACTTATATAAAAATTAAAATCAAATACTTACATAAAAATAAAAGACGTTTCAATATAACAATCCGGAAAATATAATATACATGAGGAAAAGGGGAAAAAATATACTTTTTTCAAGCTTAAAAAAAATAGTATTAAATAATTATGAAATTTATTGATTCCTGATTTTCAATATTTTTTCATTTAAAATAGATTCCGGAGATCAGATCAGATGTATTTAAAACTTTCTTATCCTGTAGAATTTAAACTTCAATTTTAATTCTACATAAGATAGCTTTGGATCCATTCAATCATGGTATCGTGCTGAAGATGCAAGAGAACCAATAAATAAAAAACACCGGAAAAAATAAGATACGAAGATTTTATTGCGTTATTATTAAATGATATAACTCCGGAATCATTTCTTTTTAACAGCAATGTAAAAACAATAAATAATAATGTGGAATAAATATAATTCCATCTCATCCAATCAATTCCGAGATAATATAAAGGAGTAACCCAAAGAAGACAGATCACATTACAGAAAAGATAGTTATAAAATGATTCTTTTTTAAACAGATAAACATAGAGTCCCATTTGAAATACCATGATAAGAAGCTCAATAGCATGAACCAGAAATGATAATTTATACTGAAGAACATAATTAAAATCAAAATAATATTCCATATCAAAAATATTCTCTTTCTGAAAAACTACCCCTCTGCTTTTCAAAATAGATAAACTTTCTCCTTCGTTCACATTTCCACCAAAAAAATAGATAATCCCCATAGTGGCAAAAGCAGCTACTGTAATAGACAGGAAATATTTAATATTAATTTTCTGCCACTTGGAATAATTAATCCATAATAAAAACGGAAAGAAAAAAAATCCTGCCTCGTGTATGAAAAGAAAAATGACATAAAAAATCCATAATAACGCATCATTAAGCTTAGATTTTTTTACAAAAGAATACCAAAGCATTATAAGAATCAGTATGACTTCTCTTCTGCCAGCATTTCTCACAGTCAATGCAGGAAATAAAAGAATATAAGGAGAGGCCATTATGGCCAGATAAAAAAGATCAACTTTATATTTTTTCAAATATAAAAGTGTCCCATACAGAATTCCTGAAAGACACATGATCTGAAGAATAAAGATTTGAAATTGTAATTTCAGTCTCGTTATATCCTGTATATAAAAAAACATTTCTCCCAAAAGACCTCTTCTTTTAAAACCGCCATCTGTATAGTTGATCAGCCAATCAGAAAGAGTCCAGGCTGAAAATGGTTCATCAGCCTTAAGATATAATGCTATAAAAACACCTATATAAATCAGTACAATTACAATACTGAAATATTTAACCAGTGATCTTTCTTTATTTTCAGGCATATTGATGAGAGTATCGAAAAACATAAGAGTATATAATTTCTGAGGTATATTTTAGATAAGCACAATATTAATATTTCCAAACTATATTTAAAAACTTTCTTATAGTTATGATCTATTAATAACCAGGAGAGTTCGGCACGATATTTCGTAAATTTGAAGTATACAAAATGACAAACCATCAATCACATCAACAAAGTTTCATCCTATACTTAACCGAAGCAGTGATTGTATCTAATCTTAAAAAAATAAATATATACATATGAAAAATGCTAGTATCATTGGCCTTAAAGAAGCCGATTGCAAAAAGATTTCAGAAAAATTAAACGTTTTATTGGCTAACTATTCTGTATTCTATCAGAACACAAGAGGTTCACACTGGAATATTAAAGGAGAGCAGTTCTTTATCCTTCATCCGAAGTTTGAGGAATTGTATAACAGCCTGGTTTTAAAAATTGATGAGATTGCAGAAAGAATCCTTACGCTAGGAGCTACGCCTGCACATAATTATTCAGATTACCTGAAAGTAGCAACCATTAAAGAAAGCAAAGAAGTAACGGATGGTACTAAAAGTGTTGAGCAGATTCTCAATTCATTCAAAGTGGTAATTGATCTGCAGAGAGAACTTCTGGACATTACAGATGAAGCGGGAGACGAAGGTACCAATTCGCAAATGAGCGACTATATTACCGAGCAGGAGAAAGAAGTTTGGATGTACAATTCTTATCTTGAAAAATAACTCCATCATGGAAATATTTCAAAAAAATCGCCTTACATTTAGGCGATTTTATTTTTTATTTTTATATTTGCGTTAAAATTACACATATTATGAGCGACGTAAGGTTAAACTCTATCCTTGATAATGATTTCTATAAAATAACCATGCAGAATGCTGTGGTAAAGCTATTCCCGAGTTCTATTGTAAAATATGAATTTATCAACAGAGGGAAACACCACTTTCCGGAGGGGTTTGACGTTGCTTTAAGAGAAGCTGTCAATAAAATGGCCGAACTTAAACTTTCGAAAGATGAAAAAAAGTTCATGGCAAGAACATGTCCTTATATAGATCTGCCCTACCTCGATTTTTTAGAAGGTTATCATTATGACCCCTCTGAAGTAAAAATTCATCAGGAAGGAGGTGATCTTTCCGTCATCGTGGAAGGACTATGGTACAGAACGATACTTTGGGAGGTTCCATTGCTTGCATTGATCAGCGAACTTCATTATGAAATGAACCACTTGGAAAGAGATTCCAACGAAGTGGTCATGAGTAAAACAATAGAAAAAGCGGACTCGTTGGGCAGGCTTGGAGTAACGTTTGCAGAATTCGGGACAAGAAGAAGACACTCTTACAAGGTACAGAATCTGGTAATGGAAGCTTTAACCCAGAAAAAAGAATCTACTTTTATCGGAAGCTCAAACGTTCATTTTGCGATGAAGTATGGTGTAAAACCCATCGGAACACATGCTCATGAATGGTTTATGTTCCATGCTGCCGAATATGGATTCAAAATGGCCAACGAATTGGCACTGGAACACTGGGTAGATGTATACAGAGGAGATCTTGGAGTAGCCCTGTCTGATACTTATACTACAGATGTATTCTTCCAGCAGTTTGATAAAAAATTTGCCAAGCTTTTTGACGGCGTGCGCCATGACAGTGGTGATGCTTTGGAATTTGCAGATAAAACCATTGCCCACTATCAAAATAATGGGATAAACCCAATGTTTAAATATATTATTTTTTCCGATGCTCTTAATCTTGAAAAAGTAGAGGAAATTACCAATTATTGCAGAGGAAAAATAGGCATATCGTTCGGGATCGGAACCAATCTCACCAATGATGTGGGGTTAAAACCCATGAATATCGTAATGAAACTCATCGGCGTACAGGCTCCCAATAAAGAATGGATTCCTACAGTAAAACTTTCCGATGAACATGGTAAATATACCGGAGATCCAAAGATGATCGAACTGGCGAAAGAATTTTTAAGAATAAAAGATTAACCATAAAAGCGCAAAATGATGAAAAAAATAGCAATCCTGTGCGTAGTTTCTCTTTCTGTAATTTCATGTACCATTTATACAAAAGGTGAAGATGGTAAACCTGGAGTTCCTGCAAAATCAGCTAATGCAGAAACTTCATCAAAGAAAGATGAAAAACCAAAATTCAATCAGGAACTGGCAACCTCTTTAGGAGCCGATAAATATGGGATGAAACCTTATACAATCGTTATGCTGACCTCAGGTTCCGTTAAGATTGAAGACAAAGCCAAAATGGGCGAGCTTATGAAAGGTCACATGGCTAATATCGGTAAACTGGCAGATGAAGGTAAAATTGTTGTGGCCGGCCCTTTCCTTGAAAAAAATAAGGAAAACTACCGCGGTATGTTTATTTTCAATACCAAATCTAAAGAAGAAGCAGAGCAATGGGTAAAAACAGATCCTGCAGTTCAGGCTGGCGTTTTCAGTTATGAAATTTTCCCTTGGTATGGTTCTGCTGCCCTGCCTTTATACCTTAAGCATCATGATGAAATTTCGAAAGAAAATCCTTAGATAATTAATCCCCACCTATTCAAATGTAAAATTAGTAATTTCAACCAAAAAGAGCAAAATACTCAAAACTATTTAAATTAAGATCAAAAACACAATTAAATTACTTGTCAAATGTAAATAATAATAAATATTTGGTTTTATAACAAAATAGTATTATATTGGTAAATAAAACTTTTACCAATATGAAAAAATTACTATTCTTGAGCTTTACGGCGCTCTCTATAATGGGCAGCGCTCAGATTTTAGTCACAGAAAGTTTTGAAAACGGAACTTATCCTGGTTTTACAATTACTGGTGGATACACCGCAACTCCTACTACCTATATTGTAGGGAATTGTGACGGCGCAATATCCATAGGTGCTGAATCATACGGCTCCAATACTGCCAACAGAACTATAAACCTGTTATATACCAAACCGGCAAGTGTAACTGCCAATGGAAAAAAAATTGATATTTCTTTTTCATATTCAACAATTGCTTATGATACTTCAAGTTTGATCGGAGGAAATATTAACGTGGAATACTCTACAGACGGCGGTACCACATATACACCGGTTAGTACTCCTATTACATTAACTTCGGCCGCCCAAACCTGCGCTTCATATACAGGTACAATCCCTGAAAGTGCCAATGTAAACGGAAATTTTATACTCCGAATTCAAACAGTAGGTACTACGGGAACTACTTATGATTTTTACAGTTTTATAGATAATGTAAAAATTAAACAGGAGGTTACTGCCACACCTGCATGTACCACTATAAGTGCTCCTGTAAATGGTGCAACCGGAGCATCTGTACGTCAGCAGATTTCCTGGGCAGCAACAGCCGGAGCAGAATCATATAAAATTAAAGTAGGTACTACTTCAGGTGCCTCCAATATCTATAGTGGAACCACATTTAACACATTCTATACTCCTACAGCATCAAGTGCTTTTCCTCAAAATACAACATTATATGCAACTGTAACTCCTACCAATGCTTTAGGAGATGCTACAGGATGTCCGGAAATTTCATTCACAACCGGAGCTAATCCTTTTGCTCCTTATTGTGGCCCTCTTCTTGCTAAACTTGGTGTATATCCTATATCCAATGTTGTTTTCAGTGATATGACAAACGCCTCCAGCGCTACTGCAAATACAGGTAACGGCCAGGAAAACTTCACCAATAAAATAGCCAGCGTTATAAGAGGTACTTCTTATCCTATAAGTATGACAGGTACTTCAGTTGGCACCACCAACCGATTCGGATTTACTGTATTCATAGACTGGAATCAAAACGGAAGTTTTGCTGATGCTGGTGAATCTTACTTTGTTACTTCCGATTTTGCAGGAGGTACCGGCACACCTTTAACTGTTAATAAAACTATCGCTGTTCCCGCTACTGCCACTTTAGGGAACACCAGAATGAGAATTAAATATCATTTTAACAGCTCAACAACTTCCGTAAGAACAGAATTATCTAATCCATGTGCGGATCTTAGCCAAGGCCAGGCAGAAGACTACACCATAAGTGTTCAGGACGTACTTTCTACTTCAGACATCAACCTGAACAAGAAAACAGAGATCTCTGTTTACCCTAATCCATTTAAAGATGTACTTAGAATTTCTGATACTAAAGGCGTAAAATCTATTATAGTGAGTGATGTTTCTGGCAGACAGATCAAAACCCTTAGCCCAAGCAATGAACTGAATCTTTCTGAACTGAATTCAGGACTATACCTGATCAATCTTCATATGGAAGATGGAACTGTAAAAGCGATTAAAGCAATTAAAAAGTAAAGTTCTAAGAAATTTTATAATAATAAAAAGGTTATCCCAAAATGAGATAACCTTTTTTACTTACATAATGATTAGATAAAATGATCCCTCTTGAAAAAGATTATTATAATTTAAAAGCATTATAACAAAGAGAAATATCTTGCTTCAATGAATGAATTAATTAATTAATTTAATGATTTTAGCACTTAAGCAGTTTATTTTAAATAAGTTAATCAGAAACCAAACTAATTAAGAATTAATCTCATGAAAAAAATGAACTTTACAAAGCTTTCAAGAACAGAACTGAAAGATGTATTCGGCGGAACATTGTATCCGGCAGAGTGTCCGGGAGGATGCCATGGTGAAGCTATGATCAGATGTCCTGACGGCACAACCACTATGACTAATTTTATATGCATGGGCGGAACCTGCCAACCTGCAGCAATGTGCAGGCCATTGATTCTTGAACCTTTTCCTGATACGGCTATAATAACGCCGTAATCTGAACAAATAATACATAAAGTGAGCTTTCAGGCTCACTTTTTTAGTATCTTTAAATAAAACAAAACCATCATGAAAACCATTGAGGAAGTTCTTAAAAGACTGGATGAAATCATCATCTGGTGTAAAGAAAATCAAAGTCCGGCTGGATATTTTGCCTGTACCTACAGAATTATGACCGCACAGGTTCTGAAAGGTATTCAACAGAAAAAATTTGAAGACAATCCGAGGATGACTTCGCTTGACATTGCATTTGCACAGAGGTATCTTCAGGCATGGGACAGCTACAGCAAAGGAGAAAAATGCACCAATTCCTGGTATATTGCTTTTGAAACGGCTAAAAACAAAAATCTGCTGATATTACAGCATATATTTCTGGGAATGAATGCACACATCAATCTGGATCTGGGTATTTCTGCTGCTTCCATCATGCCTTACCGGAAAATAAACCCCTTGAAAAAAGATTTTGAAAATATTAATAATGTTATCGCTTCCATTAATCAGAATGTACAAAATTCACTGAATAAGATATGTTATCCTGTAGATCTTGTTGACAAACTTTCCAATGGAAAGGATAATGCCGTTCTTGATTTTGCTATTTCAAAAGCAAGAGATACTTCATGGGCAACGGCAGTCATTGCCTCCAACACTCCCAATTTCTTACGGGAATCTGTGATTGGCATTGTAGATTATGCAGCAGCAAAAGTTGCTACCCAAATCCTGAATCCGAAAATCTTAACTCCTGCTCTTTTAAAGGAACTTAAAAAATGTGAAAGCAGCGATGTGGTGAAAAATATTGAGATTCTGGAGTCTACAAAAACTTCATAAAAAAGGCCGGGATCTTCCTCACGGATCCCGGCCTCATAATGAACAAAATGAAAGAAACTATAATGCTTCCTTATGCTTTTTGCGATAGGCATAATGGAAAATAATAGGCAGTACAGTAAATGACAGCAGCATACAGATAATTAATCCTCCAACAATCATAATGGCTAACGGTTTCTGAATTTCAGAACCCATTCCGTTGGACATCGCTGCGGGAAGAAGTCCCATAGAACCCATCAGGGCAATCATCACCACCGGGCGGATTCTGCTTTTCACTCCCAGTGCTATGGATTCTTTGAGTGACATTCTGTTTTGCAGATTCTCTTTCATAACTCCGATCAGAACGATACCGTCTATGGTAGCCACTCCAAACAGGATGATAAACCCAATTCCCGCTGAGATCCCGAAGATGGTTCCTGTAAACCACAGGGACAAGAATCCTCCAATGAAAGCAAATGCCAGGGTAATGGATGAAATCAGCGTATCTTTTATGTTTCCGAAGTTAAAGTATAGCAGCATCAGAATAAGAACTAAAGAAATCGGTACTACCATAGCCAGCTGTTTTGCGGCTCTTTCTTTACTTTCAAATTCTCCGGCCCACGTCATTTTATGCTTTTTCGGAAGCTTCACTTCCTGATCTACTTTCGCTTTGGCTTCCTGAATGGTACTTCCCAGATCACGCCCTTCAATATTAAATCCAACTCCGATATATCTGCTGTTTCCTTCACGATAAATAAATGACGGTCCGGTGTGATAATCAATGGTTGCAATTTCCTTCAACGGAACTTTTTTATTGTCCTGAGTCGGGATGAGAATATTTCCCATCTTTTCAGGTGTATCTCTGTAATCTTTTTCAAATCTGAGCATTACGTCAAACATTCTTTCCTGTTCGTAAAACTTGGTGGCAGCCTGCCCTCCGATTGTCATTTCAATGACCGCCTGTGCATCTGCTGTGGACACCCCATATTTTGCCATTTTGGAATCATGAAGTTGTATTCTCAGCTCAGGAAGTCCGATATTTTTAAAAACATTCACATCGGATATTCCCGGAACTGTTCTGATGGAATTGGCTACTTTATTGGCATAATTTTCCAGCTCAAATAAATCATTTCCAAAAATTTTAATGACCAGCGGTGCTTTTACTCCCGCTACATATTCTTCCACATTATCCTGTATCGGCTGGCTGAATCCAAAATTGATACCCGGAAATTTCTCAAGAGAGACTCTCATTTCTTCTAGGAGTTCTTCTTTGGATATTTTTTTCTTCCATTTATTTTCCGGCTTCAGCTGAATATTAAATTCGATATTAAAAAATCCGGTGGGATCTGTTCCGTCATTGGGGCGGCCTGTCTGGGTCATGACAAATTGTACTTCATCATATTTCATGAGAATCTCCTTCATTTCTTTGGTTAACCTAACAGATTCATCCAGATTGACACTGTTGGGAAGGGTTGCTCTTACATAGATGGCACCTTCGTTCAGTTTGGGTAAAAATTCAGATCCGTAATTGGAGAATCTCCAGCCACAAACGGCAAGCAAGGCAACGAAACCAATAATGAATCCTTTTTTGTGACGATCACTGAATTCGTAGATTCTATAAATATTAACTCTGAAGAATCTCGAAATAAAGTTTTCTTTCTCTTCAATATTTTTAGTCAACAGCAGTTTACACATTGCCGGAACATAGGTCAAACTTAAAATCAATGATCCCAATAATGCATATCCCAGTGTAAATGCCAAAGGAGAGAACATTTTTCCTTCCACTTTCTGGAAAGAGAAAATCGGCATCAGCGCAACGATAAGAATCAGCAGGGCAAAGAAAATATAGCTTGCTACGCTTCCTGCACTTTTCTTGATGATTCCCAGTTTTGAAATTTTATTGAATCTCCGCAGCCCAATCTTTTTCGCTTTAAGTTCGAGGGCGACAAAGACGTGTTCGACAATAACCAGTGTTCCTTCCAGAAGCAGCCCAAAGTCCAGTGCCCCCATGGAAATCAGGTTGGCCGGCAGACCCTGAATTTTCAGCATAATAATAGCAAACAGAAAGGCCAAAGGAATTACTGATGCTACGATGAAAGTAGTTCTCCAGTTGTAAAGGAAAATAAATACAATGACGGAAACCAGAATGATTCCTTCAATAAGGTTTTTGGAAACGGTATGAACGGTAGTGTTCACAAGCTCCGTACGGTCAATGATTGGAACAATCTGTACATCACCGGGAAGCTCTCCGCCATTCAGTTCTTGTATTCTGTCTTTCAGCCTTGCAATGACTTCGCTTGGATTTTCACCCCGAAGCATAATCACAATTCCTTGTACAACATCATTTTCGTTGTTGTATCCTACCTGTCCTAATCTCGGTTTTGCAGAAACTTTTACTTCGGCAACGTGCTTTACCAAAATAGGCGTAGAACCTTTTACCTCGATCTGAATATTTTCTATATCTTCTTTTTTCTCCAAAAGACCGATCCCCCGCACTACATAAGCCTGATCACCTTTTGCCACTACATCTCCTCCTACATTGATATTACTCTTCGAAACTGCTTCATACACATCCAGGGGGGAAAGGTCGTAATTGTGTAATTCTGTAGGATTAATTTTTATTTCATATGTTTTTTCTTCTCCGCCAAAGCTCACCACATCTGCCACACCGGGAACAGCCAGCAATTCTCTTTCTACCACCCAATCCTGAATGGCTGTCACTTCTTTGATCGGAAGCTTACTCTTGATAATATACCGGTAAATTTCTCCTGTAGCACCAGAGGGAGGTTCAATGCTGTACTCTGCTCCGGCAGGAAGTTCTACATTTCCGAGTTTATTGGAAGCATATTGCTGTGCATAAAAATCATTGACATGGTCATCAAAAATAACCGTCACCACAGATAATCCGAATAAGGAAATAGAACGTACCGAAGTTTTATTCGGGATGGCATTCATTTCCTTTGAAATGGGTAATGTGACAAATTTTTCTATTTCTTCAGCACTTCTTCCCGGCCATTGGGTAATCACTCTTACCCTTGTATTGGTAACATCCGGAAATGCTTCAATGGGTGTATGTATGTAGGAATAGATTCCTCCAGCCAGCAATAGAAAAGTTCCCAAAAGAACAATCAATGAGTTTTTTAACGAGAAGGAAACTATATTCTGTACAAATTTTCGCATTACTTCGTGGAATTATTTAATTGGTTTTTCAGATTTTCATAGATCAGCAGTCCGTTGGAAGCAATAACATTTTCACCCGGTTTTAAATTGCCTTCTACATAGATATATTGACTGTTGGAAGCAATCTCCGTGACGGGTCTTATCTCAAGCTCACAATCCTTTTTATAAACCACGACATAGCTTTGGTTATTATCAAAGATTAAAGCTTTTGCAGGAATTGCCAATGCGCTTTTGTTTTGTGAGTTGATGGGTAATACAACATCCGCGGACATTCCCGGCCTCAGTTTCATTCCATTATTATCCATAATGATTTTGGCTTTGAGTACCCTTTCGTTTTCATTGAAAACCTGGGAAACGGTATTAATCTTACCTGAAAAACTGTCATCAGGATAAGCAAGTGTTTTTACCACAACCGGCTGATCTGCATAAACGTGTCTCATATTGGTGGCATATACATTGGCCATTACCCAGACTTTATCCAGGTTGGAAATGGTAAACAGCTGATCTCCTCCTGCGGTAACAGGCATTCCTTTGGAAATATTCTTCGAAATAACATATCCGTCTGCAGGGGCTTTGATCTGAATCGTACTTCCTCCTGCAGAATAAAGCTGCATATTTTTCTGTGTCTTGGAAATATTGGACTGTAATATCGCAACTTCGGAACGCGCTTCCTGCAAATCTTTCTGAGAGGCAATATCATCTTTATACATAGCTTCTACAGAGGAAAGTTTTCTTTTCGCAACAGCCAGCTGTGCCTGTAAGGTCTGCGTATCATCCTGCATTTCATTAACAGCTGTACTTTTTACACTGGCCAGCGTCTGTCCCTTTTTTACATAGTCACCAAGAGAAAAATAGGTATCCATCACCACTCCATCCACAAGGCTCACAAAAGGAACTGTTTTATCAGAATTACTTTCTACTTCTCCGGTAAGTGTAATACTTTCTTCTATGGGAAGCATTTCTGCCTTAGCCAGTTTAATCTCTTTTTTAAGTTCTTTGCTGATGCAATAAGCTTTTTCAGGTTCTTTATTTTCTACTTTTCCGGCACAGCCTGTAAAAATAATGAGGGCAGACAGGTAAGCTGCAGCGCTGTATTTAGTAATATTTTTGTTCATAGCTTATAAATCTTGTCCTACAACATACTGCAGGTTTTCGTAGTATTGATTCAATTCTTTTTTAGTATCCAGGATGATCATTTTATTTCCGATGTAGGTATCCAGAAAATCCATGTACTCCAGCATGCTGATATTTCTGAGTCTGAAGTTTTTTTCGTGGCTTACCAGCAAACCATCGAGTGTAGCTTCATAATTGTCATCAATTTCTTCCGAAACCTGTTGTGTTCTGATATAGTTTCTGAAAACAGAGACAATTTCATTCTCAGATTTCAGCATGTTTTTGCGGGTCTCAAGCTTGCTTTTCTCGATCTCAAGCTTCGCTTCCTGAATATTTCCTTTATTGCGATCGAAAATGGGCAGATCAACAGAAACTCCCAGCCCTATAAAGTCTTTCATAATATTTCCTCCCCGGTCATATCCTATAGAAACTGCAACATCGGGAGTTTTCATGGCGTTTTGAATTTCCAGATTTTTGGAAGCATGCTTCTCTTTATTTTTTGAGATCATAATATCCGGGCGGTTTTCTTTTGCTTTTTCTATCCATTGTGTAACCTCCAGTTCAGAAAGTTGTTTTTCAGGCATAACAAATGAATCTGAAATCTCCAGATAGGTTTGGGAAGGCAGCATCAATAAGGCTTTAAGCTCTACCTGCTGATCTTCAATTTCCTGCTTCAATGAAACCAGCTTCTTTTTAAATTCAATTTCCTGTGCTTTTAAGCGGACATATTCAGCTTTACTGATATTCCCAAGGTTTAATTGATTATTATAGGATTTTGTTAATTTCTCAATGGAAGCAATCTGCCCCTGATAGATTTTCTGCTGTTCCTGATTGTAAAGAATTTCAGTAATGGTATTTCTGAGCGTCTTCTTAAGTTCACGTAAAACTTCCTGCAGTTCATACTTCTCACCTTCCACTTCTATTTTCTGAAGTTCGATATTTTTCCTTCTTTTACCTGCAGTCTGAATCACCTGTTCTATCTCGGCAGAAATCTGAGTACTTTTTCCCCAGTTTCCGATGAGCGCAGGCTGCTCTTCGATATCATAGGTTCTCCATAGATTGACTTCACTGATACTCAATGTAGGGTTAGGCCAGTATTTAGCCTGAACAGCTCTTGCCTCGGCTTGTGAAATTTCTAGCTTCTGCACAATAAGGTCAAGGTTTTTAGCCAGAAAAATAGTTTCAGCTTCCTTTCTGCTGATTTTCATAGTATCTGAAATCTGCGCTGAAAAGAAACTGAAACAGGGAATATAAAATAGGGTAAAAAATAGCTTCTTCAAGGTCTTTTTATTTAAGACCACAAAGCTATTTGTCTAATATTAGAGGGAATTGTAAAGAAAATTAAAATTCGGTTAGTTCAACATTAGAGTTTGATTAGAACTTTTTTAAAATACTAATAACACAAATATTTTCACTAATGATACGATTATGAATAAGCCGGAAATTCAAGAAGCACATTAGTCCCGACATTAACAGCAGAATCTATTTTCATGACAATATGATGATGATCAAAAATACTTTTAGAAAGGGATAATCCAATCCCACTGCCTTTCACCGTATCTACATTTTTTCCTCTGTAGAACGTTTTAGCTATTTTCACAAGATCATCAGCCGGAATTCCTCTTCCTTCATCTCTGACCTCAATATTCAGCTGATTGCTTTTTTCTGATAATGTGATCACTATAGGTTTGTCATAGGAATATTTAATCGCGTTTTCTACAATATTATATAATGCAAGGTAGAGAAGTGTCTCGTTTCCCGGGAATTCCAGCAAAGCAGGTTTTGTTACCTGAAGCTGTATTTTGATAGATGAATTGTTTTCTTTTGCTTTGGGTTCTAATTTTTCATAAATTTTCCAGATCAGCTCATCTACTCTCATGAGTTTGTGAGATGACTCCAGTTTTGTCATTCCGGACATCAGCAAAAGATTGTTGAGAATATTTTCAATCTCATACACGTTTTCCAATGACTGTCTGGCCACTTCTTTATATTCTTCCGGTGTACGGTCTTTTTGGGCAAAGACTTCCAGGTTTCCGGATATTGCCGCTAAGGGCGTTTTGAATTCATGAGAAACATAATTGATAAAGTTCTGCTGCAGAAGCACATTTTCAGAAATTCTGCCCAGCAGTTTATTATAAGATTTAATAAGATCTTCAATCTCATCATTGGTATTGGTAGAAGTAATAATTGCCGTAGAGATATTATTATATTCCACTTTATTGATGCGTTCCACTACATTGGAAATAGGTTTATAAACCACCTTGGAAAGATATCTGCTCAGAAAATAAATCGCAAGCAGACCAATGACCAATACCGAAAGCATGATAATAGCCAGTCTCAGAATCTGCGACTGGAAAGAATCGTTGGAAGATTTCACGAAAACCACAAAATCTCCCTGATTGTCCGGATAAAAAATCCCGTAGTAGAACTGATTATCAGACATGAACTGTATTCCTTTGTTGTTTCTGACAGCCTGTAAATGAGACAGTTTTATATTCTTATCGTTCAGATTATGTCCAAAAGTAACTTCATTATTCTGATTATAAACTGCTACCCTGTTATTCTGAATCAGATGGTTGTATTCTTTTTTGATCTGGGCATGTCTGTCTTTGGGAAGCTCATCTTTTTCAAGATAATAAATAGCAGAAATTAACGCCGTATTCCGCAGCTTTTCAAAATAGAAAATCCTGGTACTGTCATAATAGGCAAAAAATATCACCGCAGATGTAATGATAGAAACAATGCCGAATGAAAGGCTTGAAATAAGGGTAAATCTGTTTCTGAGCGTCATTTTCAGTCTTTGATCAAATAACCGGTTCCTTTTACCGTATGAATAATTTTATGTTCTGTCTCATCAATCTTATTACGCACATAGGAAATGTAAACATCTACTACATTCGTTGTATTATCAAAATCAATTCCCCAGACTTTATGCAAAATCTGGGTTCTGCTCAATACCTTATTTTTATTCTCCATCAGGAAAGTAAAAAGTTTGTATTCCGTAGGGGAAAATTCTATTTCTTTACCGTTCTGAGTTACTTTATGGAGATCCGTATCAATGGTGATATTGCCGCATGATAAAAGCTGATCGTCTTTCTGATAACTTAATTTATTTCTTCTGGTTAACGCTTTAATTCTTGAAATCAGTTCTTCAAAATGGAAAGGTTTTGATAAATAATCATCAGCGCCCATGTCCAGCATTTTGATTTTATCATCAGGACTGTTCAAGGCACTTAAAACCAAAATCGGAGTATAATTTCCTTTAAATCTGATAATCTGTGTAAGCTGCATTCCATCCAGTCCGGGAAGCATGATATCCATTAAAATAATATCAAAATCATAGGTATGAAGAAGTTCACGCGCCTTTTCCCCGGAATCTGCCAGGGTTGTAATATAGCCAGCCTCGGAAAGGCCTTTTATCAGGAAATTACTGATTCTTTGATCATCTTCTACCAACAAAATATTCATAAGTCTCTGAAATTTCCCATAAATATAAGTATTCTTCTTCAGAAAGGAAGATGGAAGATGGATGCTGGAAGAGAGAAGTAATGGAGCTGCTCTATTCAATAGCCTCAGACATTTCATCAATCTTTTAAAATAGTAGAACAAACAGGCGGTATTGTTCATACAGCTTCCAGCCTTTTTTCATAATTTTGGAAGATGGAGATGATCTATTTAATTATTGGGTTGGTTGCCGGTGGTGTACTGGGCGCGGTTATTTTATATTTTGCACTGAAATCGTCAATGGTTTCCAGAAGTTCTTATGATGCACTGAATACCTTATCTATTAAAAATCAATCTGATCTGGAAAATTCCAATCTGAAAATTCAGGAGCTTCATCAGAATATCAGTAAAGAGAAAGAAGCCAATATGCTTCAGCAGGATCTTTTGGATGATCTGAAAAATGAATTTTCTAAAATATCCGCCGAATATTCTTCTTTAAACATCCAGTTTCAGGAGTTAAAACAAATCAATCAGAGACAGACTTCTCAGATAGAAACCCACATTCTTGAAAAACAGACTCTTTTTGCTAAAAACTCTGAGCTTTCTGCTAAAAACGAAAGTCTCCAACAATCACTTGATACACAGAAAGAAGAAATTATCAAGATTCAGGAAGAGTCTAAACTTCAGTTCGAAAACCTCGCGAATAAAATTTTAGAAGAAAAGACAGAAAAGTTTACGGCTTTAAATCAAAATAACTTAAAAAATATCCTTGACCCTTTTCAGGAGAAAATTGCAGACTTAAAAAACAAAGTTAACGAAGCCTATGAAAAGGAAAATAAAGAGCGTTTCTCCCTTGCTGAAAAAGTGAAGGAACTGGCGGAACTGAACCAGCAGATTTCCGAAGATGCCAAAAAACTGACCCGCGCTCTGAAAGGAGAAAGCAAAACACAAGGGAACTGGGGTGAAATGATTCTGGAAAGTATTCTTGAAAAATCGGGACTGGTAAAAGGAAGAGAATATTTCCTGGAGCATGAATTACGCGATGAAGACAACAAAGCTTTATTCTCCGAATTTTCCGGAAAGAAAATGCGACCTGATGCCGTTGTAAAATATCCGGACGAAAGAAATGTCATCATTGATTCTAAAGTGTCACTGACTGCTTTTACCGAATTGGTAGACGAAACCGACGCCGATGTTTATGCCATAAAACTGAGCCAGCACCTTGGATCTATCAAGAATCATATTAATCAGTTAAGTCAAAAAGCATACGATGACTATGGAAAATCATTGGATTTTGTGATGATGTTCATTCCTAGTGAGCCTGCTTATATTGCTGCAATGCAGGCGGATCAGAATCTTTGGAACTATGCCTATGAAAGAAGAATCCTTCTGCTTAACCCAAGCAATCTGATCACTTCCCTTAAGCTGATTGCCGATCTTTGGAAACGCGAATATCAGAACCGAAATTCTATTGAAATCGCTGAACGAGGAGCCAGACTTTATGATAAATTCGTAGGCTTCGTAGAAAACCTGGAAAAGGTAGGACGAAATCTGGATCAGGCTAAAAATGTATACAATGATGCTTACAAACAGCTTCATACCGGAAATGACAACCTGGTGATCCAGACTCAAAAGCTGAAATCTTTAGGAATCAAAAATAAAAAAGATCTGCCTCAAAGTCTTATTGACAACAGCAGTTTCACAGAAACATCAGAAAGCTAAACCTCAGAAAAGCTATTCCCCTTAGTTATTGGAAGCAGTATTCTTCTGAGCAAGCTATGTTCGGAATAAAATGGCTATTAATTGACTTTATGACCATTCTTATCTTTTTTTAAATGGAAAAATAAACTCCATTTGAGACTACTCGGAAAACCATTTTTGTTAAAACCAGAGAAGTTCAATCATAAATTTTGCATAATTTTGCAGCATGTTGATAGAAAGTTTTCAAAACGATAAAATAAAAAATGTCACTAAGCTTCTTACTGACAACAGGTTTCGTAAAAAATCAAAAGTTTTTGTAGTAGAAGGACAGCAGGAAAATGAAAGAGCTATTCAGTATGATTTTGAACCGCTGGAGTTCTTTATCTCTGAAAATATCTTTAAAGGAACTCTTCCCGATAGAAAAATCCATTATGTAAGTGAGAAGGTATATGAAAAAATCGCTTACAGAGGGAGTTCTGAAGGAATTATCGGTATTTACCATACCAAAGAAAATTCACTTTCATCATTTGTTCCTAAAAAAGATTCTACGGTAATTATTGTTGAAGGTGTAGAAAAGCCAGGAAATCTTGGGGCTATTTTAAGAAGCTGTGAAGCTTTTGGAGTGGATGCACTGATTGTTGCTGACGGAAAAACTGATTTCTACAATCCTAATGTAATCAGATCCAGTGTTGGCTGCCTTTTCGGGATGGAAGTATATCAGGCTGAAAACGAAGAAACATTGGAATTCCTTCAAAAAAACAGTTTTAATATCTATACAACGATTATGGACGAAAGTGCTGAAGATCTTTATAAGAGAGATTTCAGACAGCGTTCTGCGGTATTATTCGGTACGGAACATTCCGGACTGAGTGATTTCTGGATCGGAAAAGGAAAAAACACGCTTATTCCTATGGCAGGAAGTATTGATTCATTAAATCTGAGTAATGCTGTGGCTATTACGTGTTATGAATCTCTGAAGCAAAAGAAGGGATAGACTATTGGTCTTATTTTTTATAGTAAAGAGATTACTTCACCTGCGGCCCGCAAATGACTAAACATAAAAAAACCGTTTCACTGGGTGAAACGGTTCTTTTATTGTTAAGCGTATGCTAGAATTATTTCTTAGCAGCATCTTTAGCAGCATCAGCAGCTCCTTTAGCAGCATCAGCAGCACCTTTAGCAGCTTCAGCAGCACCTTTAGCAGCATCTTTAGCAACTTCAGCACCAGCAGCAGTAGTAGCAGCAGCAGCATCTTTAGTAGCTTCTACAGCAGTAGTTGCAGCAGAATCAACAACTTTAGCAGCTGAATCAGAAACTACAGCAGCAGAATCAGCTACAGTAGCAGCAGCAGAATCAGTTGTACCTTCAGTAGCAGTAGCTTCAGTTTTTTTACAAGCAACTAGAGAGATTGCAGCGATAGCAGCTACGAATAATGACTTTTTCATAATAAATTAAATTTAATTTTGTTAATATTGTTTTATAAAATTTTCTTCTGTTCTGTTATTTGAACAAGACAAAGGTAGAGCAGTTAGAAAGTTTGTCTATGAAAAATAATTGTAATACCTTTGTAAAATAGTTTTACAAAAAAACATAGCTGATAATCAATAATTTAATTATTTTTTGAAAAATTGACAGATTTAGATCTATTACACTTTGAACAGCTAAAAAAGGATGTTCAGGGTCAATACTTAAAAGAATATACCCCTTCGCAGGATGACATATCCAAGTGGAAGGGTATAGATATTATATATTTTCAGGAAGACCTTCGAAAAAAAGCGAAAGGTAACATTAGTGAAAAGTCATTTTACACTTATTTTAAAACTTCACCGGTTACTAAATTACCAAGGATAGATATGCTCAATTTATTGAGTATTTATGCGGGTTATGACTCCTGGTATGAGTTCAAAAAGCAACATCTTTTTGCCGGCGAATTGCTGCAGGAAAATGAAAATTTTGATGAAGAAGATATGGATGAACTTGAAAAAACAGTTTCTTCAGCTCCCGAACTTCCAAAAACTGAATTTCAGCCTAAAAAAGTTGAAATAAGCAACCAGGAAAACACTGATTTACAAAAATCAAATACTGAAAATCAGACACTTACAAAAAACAAAGCGACAACAAATGAGATTGAAATTTCTGCTGTTCCGCCTAAGAAAAATTTCTTCAAAAAGAACGCCTGGGCACTTGTTACTTCAGTTTTGATTACCATTACTGGCCTTTTAGGATTTAAAGATGTACTTTTTTCGAAAACTTATAAATATTGTTTTATTGATAAGGACAGAGGAGTTTCTGTGATCAATACCTTAGAAATAATGGTGGTGAAAGAAAACGAATCTCCGTTGATGTATAAAATAAAGCCCGGCGAGTGCTTCTATTATTCCAGCAAAGATAAAAATCTAAAAATGCGAATCAGTGCTCCTTTCTACGAGCCTCTGGAGGTCAACAGAAGCCTTGAAAATGCCCCTGAAGAAGAAAAAATAGAACTAAAGCCGGATGATTATAAGATGGCTGTGTATTATTTCTCTATAAAAGACATCAAAGGAGGGAATCCGGATGAGCAGGTTGCTCTTATTAAGCAGAAAAGAAATCAGCTGGAAAACCTGATCAGCAGCAATGCAGTCATCTATCAGGTGTATGATAATGACACTTATGGCATTGAAAGGCTGGATAAACAGAAGTATATCACTCTGGTAACCACGCCAACAACCTCTCTGAAAAACCTGAATGTAATAGAAATGAAAAAGGATATCAAAGGTAAAATTGTATCCATCAAATTTAAAATTGCTACCACAGATGAAAAGAATAAGTAATTTTTTAATTTTCACCGTGCTTCTGACTTTAGTTATTGCCTGTAATAATAAAACCTCAGAGGTAAGCGACCTCGATAAACTGCGAAACAGCAACAATGAAAAAAGCTATCCTGCCGTACAGATGGATAGCATGCAGGCTATCAACTCCATCACCAAACAAAAAGTTCAGGAGCTTCTTGACCTGTCTACCCTCTATCTTAGTGGAAACAGGAATACGGAAATAGATACTGTCATTTATTCTCAGATGGAAAGTTATTTTCACAAACCGGATTCTCTGACATTTAAAAGACTGCTGAAGGAACTGGACAGCATGAAAGCAAAAACAGCGAAAGTCAGCAATCTGAATGTATATAAAGAGTTTTATAAAAAAGATACATTAGACTACGCCAAGTTCAATGTGGAGTATTTTGATAATAAAAACAAGTCGCTGGGAAGCTTTGAAAAGAATGCACAATACATCTTATTGTCTACATCAAAGCTTAAAAAAGAATTTAAATTCTACTTTTTAGATTTTTATTCCAAGCCGCTCAAGAAAGACAGTATGTCTGTAGGAGTAACCAGATAGTCCAGAGGAATATCATTTTCCCAGACATCATCCACATATTCATCGGGGTCAAAATAATTGACTCCGATTTTTTTTGTCTCGGAAGAAATGCTTTGAAACAAGCCGTCATAGAATCCTTTACCGTATCCTACCCGATTTCCTTTTTTATCACAGTATAATAAAGGTGTAATCACATAATGAAAGTAATTTTCCCCTGAATCATCATTAGAAACAGGTTCTGAAATCCCCCAACTGTTGGTTTCAAAAACAGTATCTTCAAAAATTTCAATAGCAATCAGCTTATCAGCTACAATTTTAGGCACATAAACCCGGATATTCTGTGCTAAAAAATAATCAATGAATATTTGGGTATCAACTTCCATTCTTGCCGGAATCGGGATAAAAACATGCACTTTCTCCGATTCTTTCGGATTGAAATACTGAATGAAATTTTCAAAAATCTTTTGAGATAACAGGAAAGCCTCATCGGTAGACAAGGCCTTTCTTTTTTGGATATATTTTTTTCTAAGTTCAGCTTTCAGCATAATGATTAAGTAATTCTTACAGAAATAATTTTCACAGGACAGGCGTTTGCCGCTTTCTCCAAATGCTCAAATGCTTCCTGATCAGATGTTTTTAAAGTATAGAAGCCCTTTTTATCTACCGTCTTAAGCAATACTGATTTGCCATCTTTTTTAGACATTCTAAAATATTCCGGAGCGAATTCAACACAGTAATTACAACCAATACATTTATCTCTTTGTAGTGTAGCAATGACCATTACGCTTTAACAATTTTATATAATTTGTCACTTGCCCGTACACGGAAATTGGTAGGGAAAGTAATCACATCAGACTTTGTTGCCTTTTCAGCTCCTTCCTTCTTATCAACGATCATACTTTCGATGATCATTTCCTGTGATCCTGTAGTGGGCCCCTGTATAAGTACACTGTCTCCTACGGAAATATCATAGGCTTCAACCACAAACTCAGCAATATTGGCTTTCGGATAGAAATGCCTCCCTTTTCCTATATAAACTTTCTTTTGTGTTGCACTGGAACCTGAATTCGAAGACCAGTCACCCAGCTCCTGTCCAAGATAATATCCACTCCAGAAACCTCTATTGTATACGGTTTCCAGGAGTTTCATCCATTCATCAACTTTTTCCTGAGAAAATGTTCCTTCAGCAATACTGTCAATTGCTTCTCTATAACATTTTGTAACTGTTGCTACATATTCAGGTGCTCTTCCTCTTCCTTCTATCTTTAAGACTTTTACGCCGGCATCTACAATCTGATTCAGAAAACCAATGGTACAAAGGTCTTTGGGAGACATCATATATTCATTATCAAGTTCAATTTCAAAACCTGATTCCTGATCAATCACAGTATATTTTTTTCGGCAGTTCTGTTTGCACGCGCCTCTGTTTGCAGAAGAATTATGAGAATGCAGGCTTAGATAACACTTCCCGGATACGGCCATACATAAGGCACCATGCCCGAAAATTTCCACTTCAACAAGATTACCGGAAGGTCCTTTCACCTGATCTTTTTCAATCTGAGTACAGATTTTTTTGATCTGCCTGATACTTAATTCACGGCTCATCACCATTGTATCAGCAAAAAGAGCATAGAATTTTACGGTTTCAATATTGGTTATATTAATCTGCGTAGAAATATGCACCTCCATGCCAATTTGTCTTGCATAAGAGATTACAGCCTGATCCATTGCAATTACAGCTGTAAGACCAGCTTCTTTAGCTTTATCTAAAAGTGTTCTGACGATAGACAGATCATGATCATATATGATAGTGTTAAGGGTAAGATAGGTTCTTACTCCTTTTTCAGCACATCTTCTGGCGATTTCCGGCAGATCATCAATGGTAAAATTCATTGTTGCTCTTGCACGCATGTTGAGTTGCTCAACACCAAAATAGACAGAGTCAGCCCCATTATCTATAGCTGCCTGAAGTGATATGAAATCTCCTGCAGGAGACATCAATTCTATTGTTCCGCTTTTTGTCATTTTGAGTCCGGAATTACTAAGTTATTAAACAGAAATAATTTATTGAAAGTTCGGAATTATGCATTTTGTACAATTCTGTACAGCTTATCAGATAAGCGAACTCTGAATGGTAATGCAAAAGTAATCTGATCTCCTATATTTGCTGTTTCACAAGGACCTCCGTTAGCATAGATCTCAGTAATAGTAACCTCCTGCTCTCCTGTTGTAGGACCTGAAATTAATACTTTATCTCCAACTGACAGATCTTTATGCTCAATTAAAAACTGTGCAATTTTTGATTTTGAATAGTAATGCTCTGCTTTACCTATCAATTCTTTTTTAACAGCAATCTTCTGGCGGATATTTTTTGTTTCGGCTTTTGCTAAAGGCTTATCAGTTAAATCTCCTGAGTTTTTAAATTTCAGGGCATCGGATTTTCCTTTTCTGAATACTTTATTTCCAACCTGTAACCCTTTTCTCAGTTTCACCTGTTCTTCCCAAGGTAAATGGATGGTATCCAGACATTCTGAAGAACAGCAGTTTTCCATCGCTGCTTTACAATCATCACATTGGATAAACAATAGATGACAGGCATCATTGGCACAATTGGTATGATTATCACAAGGTTTTCCGCACTGATGGCATTGTGCAATAATATCGTCTGTAATTCTCTCTCCTAAGCGGTGGTCAAATACAAAGTTTTTACCGATGAATTTACTTTTTATTCCTTCTTCTTTGATCTGGCGTGTATATTCTATGATACCTCCTTCCAGTTGATATACATTTTTGAATCCCTGATGTTTGAAGTAAGCACTTGCTTTTTCACAACGGATTCCTCCGGTACAATACATCAGCAGGTTTTTATCTTCCTTAAAATCCTGCAGCTGTTCGTTAATAATAGGTAAACTTTCTCTGAAGTTTTCCACATCCGGAGTAATTGCTCCTTCAAAATGCCCAACTTCACTTTCGTAGTGATTTCTGAAATCTACAACAATGGTATTGGGATCTTCCAGCATATTATTGAATTCCTGAGCTTTTAAGTGAATTCCTTTATTGGTTACGTCAAAAGTCTCGTCATTCAAACCGTCAGCAACAATTTTATTTCTGACTTTTATGGTTAATTTTAAAAATGAGTAATTGTCATGGTCTACCGCTACGTTCAAACGGATTCCTTTCATGAAGTCATAAACTTCCAGCGTATCACGAAAAGCCTCAAACTGATCTGCAGGAACACTCATCTGAGCATTAATTCCTTCTGTTGCAACATAAATACGGCCAAGTGCATCCAGTGCATTCCAGGCTATAAATAATTCGTCGCGAAATTTTTTGGGGTCTTCAATTTTGGCATACGCATAGAAAGACAAAGTAAGACGGTCTTTACCGGCTTCATCAATAAGTTGAGCTCTTTCTTCTGCGCTTAAGGTGTTATACAGTTGCATGCTATAAACGTTTTAAGTGAGAATAAAATTTTTGCAAAGGTAATAATTTTTGAATTAAGTATGTTTATGACACGAATCAAGAATAGTAAGTAATGACCTGTCTGCAATGAAAAAGAAATCACTTTACATCATGATTCTGCCATATTTTCTTTAATTTTTTTTTAAGTTTTGTTAACTCTGACATTAACAATTATGACATAAGACATAAAATGATATAATAGCCGTTAAATTTTAGTTAAAATTGAAACATAGCATACTAATTGCTTACTTATTTAACATTAAATTTGTTTACTCAAAAACATAAAAATGAAATTAATTAATAAAAAAGAAAGATATACAATGAAGACTACTTTTAAAAAACTATTACCATTTGCAGTGGTAGGGGTATTATCTGGAGCTACTACCGTTGGAGCTTTACAATATTTCGGACATGGCTCTAATAATGGAGATCAATCTTATTTCACAACAGCCGCACCTAATACATCATTCGCAGGAATGAATACAGGAGCTGTAGGTGATGATTTTGTAAAAGCGGCTAAAACAACCGTTCCGGCTGTAGTTACCATTAAAAACTATCAGAGCAGAACCTCAAGCAGAGCTTCAGAGCAGGATTTGTTCGACTTTTTCTTTGGAGATCCTTTCGGGGGAAGAGGCCAGCAGAGACAGAAGCAGCAACAAGCTCCTGACAATATGCCATCTGGAATGGGTTCCGGTGTTATCATCTCTCCGGACGGTTACATTATTTCCAACAACCACGTGGTAGCAGGTGCTAACAAGCTTGAAGTTGTTTTAAGCAACAAAAAATCATATATCGCTACTTTGGTAGGAACAGACCCTAATACAGATATCTCTTTATTAAAGATTGAAGAAAAAGGTCTTCCTTATCTGAATTTTGCGAACTCTGACAATATTGATGTAGGACAATGGGTACTTGCAGTAGGAAATCCATTAGGATTAAATTCTACAGTAACAGCCGGTATTGTTTCTGCAAAAGGAAGAGGTATCGGAATCTTGGGAGGCCAGGGAAAAGCTACTAATCCTATTGAAAGTTTCATTCAAACGGATGCCGCCATCAACCCGGGTAACTCAGGAGGAGCTTTGGTAAACACGAATGGAGAGCTTATCGGGATCAACTCTGCGATTCAGTCTACTACAGGATATTATCAGGGATACGGATTTGCAGTGCCTTCTAACTTAGCAAGAAAAATCGTTGAGGATATCAAGAAATTCGGAATTGTACAGAGAGGATTCCTTGGAGTTCAGTCTTTAGATCTTTCGAATGACCAACTGGTAAGTTCATACAACAAGCAGTTTAAAACAAATCTGAAGGTAGGTTCAGGAATTTATATTACAGGATTTGGTGAAAACAGTGGTGCTGAAGATGCAGGACTGAAAAAAGGAGACGTAATCACTAAAGTAGACAACTACGATATAACAGACTTTGCTGATCTTTCTATGTCTATCGGAAGCAAACGTCCTGGCGATAAAGTACAGGTTACTTATTCAAGAAATGGCAAAGAAAGTACTACCTCTGTAACGCTTAGAGACCAGAAAGGAGGCACTTCAACAAGAACGAAAGCTGACCTTAGTGTAACAGAAAAAATCGGATCTGAATTTGATCCGCTTACAGAGCGTTTCAAAACAGAATACGGACTAAATAGCGGTGTAGTGGCTAAAAACGTATCTGAGGGCAGCGAAATGGCTAAAATCGGGATCGTAGATAACTATATCATCATCGAAATCAATGGCAAGCCGGTCAATTCACAGAAAGATGTTGAAAAGATCCTTGAGAAATATCAGGGGAATGTACAGGTGAAATTCGTGGATGACTATGGAAGAATCTATACAAAAGGTTTCAAAATGCCTTAATCAGAAAACAAATTAGTTTTTCATATCAACAAAAAGCGCTGCAAATGTCTGCAGCGCTTTTTATTATTTATTTAGACTTGTTCATTTTATCAGCGATATTCTTCTTTTTATTCCTTTCGTAGATCACTTCTACAATTTTACCCCCAATCCATGAAAACGGAAAGAACGTAAGAAAAATAGAGATCTTATAAAATGTAGGATGATAAGGAAAAATAATGACATCCAACATGGCGATAAAAAGCATAATAAAGCCAATCAGAATAGCATAGGCTACTTTAGCATATTTAACGATAATGGCCGTTGCAACTCCTCCAATGGTCGTTCCTAATCCGGAAATAAATAAAAGGAAGCCGAAAAACGCCTTATCATCTTTCATGCTGAAAAGAAACCTTTGCCAGTGCTCAAACGGAGCAAAAGCCTCAAAAGTTACCCATTGCGGAAAAGCCCTTATACCAAGAGTAATAATAAGTCCTGCAATACCAAGGCCTATCAGAACCGCAATTGTATTTCTTATAAAGTTCATTAATCCTGATGTGCGATCATAGAAATTTCGATATCCACATTTTTAGGCAAGCATGAAACCTGTACTGTTTCTCGGGCAGGATAGCTTTCTGAATCTAAGTATGATGCATAAATATCATTCATTACAGCAAAATCATCCATGCTCTTAAGGAAGATGGTCGCTTTTACAACATTTTTGAAAGTCATGCCAGCTTCAGTAAGGATGGCTTCAAGGTTTTTCATTACCTGATGCGTTTCCTTTTCAATTCCTTCTACCAGTTTACCCGTTGCAGGATCTACAGGAATCTGTCCGGAGATATACAAAATTCCGTTTGCCATATTAGCTTGTGAATAAGGTCCGATAGCTGCAGGTGCATTAACTGTGTTGATTATTTGTTTCATATGCGGATATTTAATTTTTTCCAGATCATAGGTGATCACTATCTGTTATGTTCGCTGGTTTACGAATTTTGTCAATAGTGATTTCATTAGCATTTATTCTGCTTGCAAATATAAAATTTATATTCACAAATGCCAATCTGATATTAGAAAGGTGCATTAGGCTGGGTAAAACTTCTGTCTTTGTACTTCAATGCATCACTTAAGATATTGGCTTTGATACCGATAAAGAAGTCATACACTTTATACTGTCCGAAAGGAACCCAGTTGAAATTGATTGTAAAACTTCGCTGATCCCTTGAAAAACCAATCCTTGTATATGCCAATTCTTTAGTCACCATATCATAATGCGTACTTCCGTTGATATTCCAGTAAGGAGTAAGCTTGATACTACCGTCTAATCCTATGGATGCAATTTTATTGGCAAATTTGCTCAATCCTTTGGAATAAGCATAATTGGCACTGATATTTAAAGTCCAGGCCTGATCAAAGTGAGCATAATGATCATCATCAAAATAATAATTTTCATTTCGGACTTCTCCCTTCGAAGAATACTTCTTGGCATAATCTGTTTTTTCTCCAAAAATTTCGCTGCTTAAAGGATAAGATAGCTGAACGTTGAATCCTTGCACACTGAAGTGACCGAACTGCTCTGTTCTTACCCCTGTATTTTCTCCTGATGAGAAATCAATTTTATAAGGTTCCAGCGCAAGACTGGTATTTACAGTAAGTTTACTATTGAAAAAGGAAGACTGTCCGTTGATAGAGAATACAGACCAGGGATGATCTTTAGCAGCAAAGTTGTAGCTTCCTGCCAGGTTTAAAGATTCAAAAATTTTGATTTTCTTTACCCCTGTAGAATCACTCTTAGACTTTACTTTCATCTCAATATTGTTACCGATATTGAACCCTAAGGCTCCCTGCATACCACTTGATGGGCTTCCGATAATTCCTTTTTCAAAAATAGAATAGGGTGTCAGCGCTCCGGTTGCATTATAATAGTTTCTGTAATATCCGAAGCCAGGACTTGAGAAATCCGGTGAATAGGTAAAACTCATACTTGGAGTCATCATATGTCTTATCGCTTCCACTGTAGATCCTTTTTTGAATTTCATCATTCCAAAAAGTGTTGTCTGAAGACTTGCGGAAGTGGAAAAAGTAGAGTATCCTGTAAAGTTTTTATTGATTTCGTCAACCGTTACATTTTTTACCGGATCATAATATCTGTTCAGCGTTTTTGTAGTCAAAGCGTTATCGATATTCGCACTTAAACTGAAAGTGAAGTATTTCGCCAATGTTGTATTGGTAGCCAATGCGATATTGTTTTTAAGCCCTGTCTGCATTTTATCCCACATTTCTTTTTTAAATAGCTCGTTCTCCTGAGTATTCACAAAATTGGTAAGATTGAAACCGGTATTCACTGTAATATTTTCAAGTAATCCCTGTCTGATCCCTGTTCTTGATTTGAACAGATAGAACTGATTAATTGCTACGTTCATCTGTGGAAGACGAAGGTCTGCCAATCCTGTTGCAAAGTTCTGGGAATATGAAGCAGTTCCTGTGATAGTCATCGGAAGTTTCAGGAATCTTTTGGTAAGGGTTACTGTAGAGTTCTGCTGGGTATTCAATACATTCTGATTGAAAATGTAATTATTGTTAAGCGGGTTGTTATAGAATTTGGTACTTACAATATCTACAGAGGCACTGAATGTAAGGAAAGGATTGGCTTTGGAATCCTGCGAGTGAGTCCAGTTGATTCTATAGGTACTGTTTTTAGTATAATCGTCCAAACCTTTGATCCCTCTCACCATTGTACCAATATCTGCCGTAAAGTTTCCTGAGTAGCGGTATTTCTTCTGGTAATTCACCTGAGGACGTAAGTTCCAGCTTCCTTTTGTATAAATATCTGCTAAAACCTTAAGGTCAAAATGTTCTCCAATCGGTTGATAATATCCAATTCCGTTCAGGAAGAAACCAACATCTTCTCTTTCCCCGAAACTTGGGATCAGAATACCTGCAGCCCTTTTATCTGAGAATGGCAAAATAGCAAACGGAAGGTAAAGCGGCGTAGGAACCTGTTCGATAAACATCTGAATAGGACCTGTTACGATCTGGGATTTTGTTTTGGTTTTAATCAGCTTAATATTATAGGCTCTCATAAAATAATCCGCTGCCGTATCTTTCTTCTTAATGAAATAATCATCCGTTGTATAATCCGCTTTTCTCATTGCGAATACGGAATCATTATATTTTTTAGTTTTCTGGGCTATAATTACCCCTTCGCTTTCTTCCGTTCTGGCATTGAAAGCAATGGCCTGTTTTGTTTTTGTATTATAGCTGAATTCATTGGTTTCGTATTTTTTCCCGGCCTGTGTAGTGATTACAGGCTCTATAATCTTCCCTAGAGAGTCTTGTTTTCCTCTGGCGTAGATCAGATTTTTGTTATCATCAATAGAGATATAATCCGCATCAATCTGCATATCCTGATACTTTACCTGAGCATTTTTGTTCAGGAATGTCATTTTTTTGGGAACATCTCTTCTCTGATCATCCGCTTTTGTACGAAGAACATCATTTAAAGGTTCTTTTTTTACAACTATGGTATCCTTTTTGGAAATAGTATCATTAACCGCATTTTCAGGCAATTTTTCAGGAGTTTTCTGTGCTAAAAAATTGTTAAAAATTAGGATAATTAAAATTTGTAATATATTTTTGAAGACGGTTTTGGCCAATTTTATTCTATATAATTAAGGCTCAAAATTAATATAATTTTTATAACTGTAAGATGCACAAACAAAATTTTAAAATAATTTTATCATTTCTCCTTATCCTTACCAGCAACTTTATTTTCTCACAGAAGAAGTTTACTATCGTTCTGGATGCGGGACACGGAGGAAGTGATCATGGAGCCAACAGGACTTATTCCGACATTGGAAGGGTTGCAGAAAAAGACATTACACTTGCCATTACATTAAAAGTAGGTGCCATGTTAGAGAAAAACAGAGATTTCAAAGTAATATATACCCGTAAAATAGACGAGTATCCTTCTCTGTCTGACAGGACCAATCTGGCTAACAGAAGTAAAGCAGACCTTTTTGTATCCATTCACTGTAACTCTTCCCAAAGACCTACAGCGTATGGAACTGAAACGTATGTACAGGGACCTAACCAGAATAATGAGAACCTGGAAGTAGCCAAAAGAGAAAATGATGTAATTTTTCTTGATGAGAAAGATAAGCAGATTTTTGGTTCTTATAACCCGGATTCTCCTGAATCATTAATTGCTTTGAAACTTCAGCAAAGTAAATATCTGGAATCAAGTCTTCTCTTGGGAGGACTGGTAGAAGATAACTTTGTGAATAAAGATAAAAGATTTTCAAGAGGTGTATTTCAGAAAAACCTTCACGTTCTCCGTATGAATGCCATGCCATCTGTACTGATAGAGACAGGATTCATCAATCACCCTGAAGAAAGTCACTACATCGCTTCAGACAAAGGACAGACTGAAATTGCAGAAAGCATCTACAATGCTATTATTGATTATAAAAAAGCGGTTGACAGAAAATCCGGCGGTTCTATGGCTGTCAGAAAACCAGAACCTGAAAAACCGGCAGAAGTTCCTTTGAAAAACGATTTCAGAATTCTACTCATGAGTTCTCCTACGAAATACAATGAAAATGATCCTGCCCTGAAAGGCCTGAACTATATTCTTACCCTTAAAGAAAACGGACAATACAAGTATTACTATGCTGTAACCAATATGGCTTCAGTGAAAGATATTAATCTTAAAACTGCCAAAGATGCAGGTTTCAGAAATGCCTTTGCTGTAGGATTTATGCCTAACCAGAGAATCAGCATGGGATATTATACCATAGAAGTGTATGCAGGTGATAAACTGAATGGTAATTCTTATATCCTTCAGAATTTAAAAGATGTGGAAAGAAACAAGGATAATGGAGTATTTTATTATACCTACGGAAAGGTATACACATTGGAAGATGCTGTAAAGCTTCAAAAGGAACTTGATGCTAAAGGTATCAAAAATACGGTGATACAAAAAGTCTATAAATAAATCAAAAAAATAATTTTGAAGTTTAAAAGTTAATTCCTACTTTTGCGACCTCAAAATTCGGCCTATTCGTCTAGTGGTCAGGACTCAAGATTTTCATTCTTGCAACAGGGGTTCGATTCCCCTATAGGCTACCGAAAGCTATACATAGCTTTACACAATACTAGCTGAAAACCTCTTTTAAACAATGTTTATCAGGGGTTTTTATTTTTAACAACATAAAGTAATGTAAAGTCACATAAAGCATTTTTTGTCCCTAAGATGTCCCCATTCTTTTTAAATTAATATTCTATCTCAAAATTATTTTTAACTTTAAATAAATATTTGATATGAACGTTAATTTCTATTTGAAAGAACCAAAATCTAAAGATGAAACATTAATCCACTTTAGTATAATAATTAATGGTTCAAGAGTAAAACGCTCAACAGGTGTAAAGGTCAAACCAAATCAATGGAGCGGAACTAAAGTAAAACCATTAGCACCCAATTCCGAAAACAAAAATCTGAAACTAGAAAACATTCAACATATTATTAATGAAATTGAGAGGGACTATTTAAGGGACAGGAAAGACTTAACAATAGATTTATTCAGAAATGAATTTGATAGAAAAATCAATCCTGAACACACAAATACAGATAATCGTTCTTTTTCAAACGTAATTGACGAGTTTATTAAATTAAAAACTCCTATTTCGTCCGAAAATACTATAAAGGCATATAACACTCTAAAAAAGACAATTTTAGAATTTGAAAAAGAAAAAAAATATAATGTCAATATGCAATCATTTAATTTGGTTTTTAATGACTACTTTCAAAATTATCTGATTGAAAAAGAGTTTTTGAACTCCACAATTAACAAATACTGTAAAAATCTGAAAGCTTTTCTAAATTGGACGTATAAAAGAGGTTATCATAACACTACTGATTACAAGCAATTTGATTTACCCAGCTATGAAACTGACAAAGTTGTATTAACGGCAGAAGTTATCGAAAAACTTAGAACACAAAATTTTAAGAATGAGTTAAAGAATTGCATACGAGACATTTTTATTCTAAGTTGTTATACAGGTCTCCGTTATATTGATATTTCATTAATCACTAAAAACGATTATGATGACAAATTTTTGAATTTACACATCAAGAAAACGAGGGAAAATTTAACGATCCCCTTACTTCCACAAGCAAAGGCAATTTTAGATGCTCAATTCGAGCATTTTGGTAAAATGAATGTTCCACCAAATCAAACATGTAACCGAATATTGAAAGATTTGTTTGAAGAGATAGAATTTACTCACACTGTAAAGTTTACAAAGCACTCAGGCGGTAATAACATTACTTTAGAGCAACCTGCAAATAAATTTATTACTGTTCATTATGGTAGATCATTTTTTATAACCAATTCTTTAACATTAGGAATGAATGAAGAACTCATTAGAAAAATTACAGGACATAAAGATTATAAATCCTTTAAGAAATATGTTAATTTTTCAAAAGAAATGGTAGCCGAAAATTTACATTCACATTGGACTGTCAAGAAAGATCCGGTAGTGTCTCACTAACTGTGTAAGTTAAAAAGTTATTCTGGAAAATTTTGAGCCCTCATAGCTCAAAAAATTTTACGGAAATAACTTTTTATTA
>NZ_FTMT01000012.1:0-137123 GCF_900156015.1 Chryseobacterium sp. RU33C
TAATAAAAAGTTATTTCCGTAAAATTTTTTGAGCTATGAGGGCTCAAAATTTTCCAGAATAACTTTTTAACTTACACAGTTAGTGAGACACTACCAAGATAAGACAGTTTAAATTTACTTTTTGTTACATTCTTTCTATTTTAGAATACTATCAATATATCAAAAAAGAATCCCGGAGAAAAAAATTTCTCCAGGATTCACAGTTTAAAAGTGTATAGTGTAGTTTATTATTTTTTATTTGCTTTTTCTTTAAGCTCTTCTTTGTCTTTATCAGACGGATTCCAAACTTTAATCTCCGTATCTTTTGTGATATTTGATCCCGGAAGAATCTGAACATTGATCCCATCACTTGCTCCCAGTTTCACGTATACTTTTTTGAACTTCCCATCTTTTTGTTTTACTTCTACGAAAGGTACATCTTTTCCTTGTTTCTTTTCATACTGAACTAAAGACTCATCCAATAATAATGCATTTTTCTGAGAACTCAACACAATTTCACCATTGGCCGAAAAACCTGCTCTAATATACTCATTATTAGGATTAGTTACATTACCTTCTACCGGAAATTTAATAGTTCCTGCGTTATCTTTACCTTTTGGAGCAATCATGGTTAGTTTTCCCGGGAATGTTTTATTCTGAAGAGCACCGATCACGATGTTCATATCCATACCTTCACTTAGCTTTCCTGCCTGCGCTTCATCAATTTCGCCTTTAAAAATCAAAACATTTAAATCTGCCACTGAACAGATTGTGGTTCCTGCGTTAAAGTTATTGGCTTCAATCACCTGGCTTCCTGCTTTTACAGGAACTTCAAGTACGGTACCTGAGGCTTTGGAACGGATTTCTGTAGTAGCTAAACCTTGTCCTTTAAGTTCCGGAGTTGCTCCTGTTTTAGCGATCTGCAATCTTTTTTGAGCGGTATTTAACTGCTGCTGAGCATTTTTCAACGTCTGCTGCTGAGTGTACAACTGCTGCTGAGAGTTCAGATACTCCTGTTTAGAAGCGACTCCTTGCTTGTATAATTTGTCCTGTATTTCAAACTGCCTTTGCATATTCCCTACATTCATCTGCGCATTACTGATCTGAATCTGCGCATTCTGAACTTCCTGCTGGGCGGCGTTTACTTCAGAGATGCTTGGAACAATTTTAACGGTAGCAATCAGCTGTCCTACTTCTACCTTATCTCCTTCTTTTACTAATATTTTATCTATAATCCCTGCAATGTTGGGTTTGATTTCAATTTCTTCTTTGGGAACAATTTTTCCTGTGGCCATCACTTTATCATCCATATTCTGAATAGTAGGCTTACGGGTAAGGAAAGCCTCGCTTTCTTTAGAGTTAGATTTAATAAGATAGCCAAGCCCCGAGAACAATGCCACTGCAAATAAAAGCCCCAACACTATATAAATGGCTTTTTTCCAGGTGAATTTCTTTTTCATATGTATAGTTTATTTTTTATTTAAAGATTGAATGATTTAAAAATTAAAAGATCAATCCGGTACTTTGATAAACCGGCCGTCTTCATTTTCAAATTTTCAAATTGTTTCATTTTCAAATTAATTACTCTGTTCTTAATGCTTCAATAGGTCTTATCTTTACGGCTCTCTGCGCAGGAATCATCCCAATTATCAATCCCAAAACCACCATTACAGCCATGGCTGCAAATACGTTTCCATAGTTAACGGTCGGATTATAGAAAGGAAATGAATCCTGGCCCTGGGTAACAGCATTGAGGATCATGAGTACAAAAATTCCAAACATAAAACCCAACAGTCCCGAGGAGAGTGTGATTACAACACTTTCCAACAAAATCTGATTTCTTACTTCAGCAGGTTTTGCTCCCAATGCTCTTCTGATTCCGATTTCTTTGGTTCTTTCTTTTACCGTAATCAAAAGAATATTTGAAATAGCGATTACTCCTGCAAGAATAGTCAGTGTCCCAACAATAATGGTCAGTAACTGCATCCCTGTAAGAAAACCAGTCAGTTTTTTAAACTCTTTTCCAAGGTTGAAGCTTCCGAAAGCATTGGTATCTTCAGGTGAAACTTTATTTTTGGTTTTTAGAACCTGCTTCACATCCTCTTCCACAGAATTGACGTTAGCATTAGGCTTGCTTACGATAGCAAACATGTCTATCTGGTCTCCTGCATTATACATTTTTGTGTAAGTGGAAAGTGGAATGAAAGCTGTCTGGTCATTTTCTAAGCCGCCTCCTTTTTTCACACGGAAAACTCCGATGACATTAAAGAAGAGACCTTTAATATTGATTGATTTTCCTATTGGATTTTCTTGTTTCTTGGAATCAAAGAAGTTTTTATAAATTTCTTCTCCAATAACGACTACATTCTTATTCCCGGAAACATCTGCATCATTGATATAGCGCCCGTAGATCAGTTTCTTTTCTGATATTTTATTTCCTACAGAATAATCTCCCGTAAGCGAATAGGTTCCGTTTTTCCCGTTTCTTGACATTGCTTCTCCCGGTGTTCCGGTAAAACTTCCTCTTGCATTTTGCGGCGATATATAATCTATGTCAGTTACTTTTCTTTTCAGCATATCCATATCTACCAGGTTCAGGTGAACTTCTCTTCCTTTAGGAAAACCGTCATATGGAATAGACGTTTTCTGTGCCCACAAGAAGATTGAATTGGTAGCAAAACCGGAAAATAATTTATCAAAACCATTCTCCATTCCTTTTGCTGCTCCAAGAAGGCTTACATACAAAAACATCCCCCATCCTACGCCGATCATGGTAAGAAATGTTCGGAGTTTATTATTCCTCAATGAATAATAAATCTCCTGCCAAGTATCTTTTTTAAATATGATATTCACCTTTTTGAATTATAAGTTATAAATTATGATTTATGAAATTCATTCATCTTTTTAACTAAAGACCTGCTTTTGCTTTTTAGTTTATATTATTCTGTTCTCAGTGCTTCAATAGGTTTTATTCTTGAAGCTCTGTACGCGGGTACAAATCCAGCAATCAATCCTGAAAAAATCAGTGCAATAAATGCCATAATAATAGCTCCCCATCCTACACTCGGGCTTTTAATAAAGAATTCTTCGAGATTGTCACCAATAAGGGTTAATGTCAAAACACCTATTCCTACTCCTATAAGTCCGGATACCACTGTAATCACAACACTTTCCTGAACAATCAGACCTACGATTCCGGCTGGTTTTGCTCCAATGGCTTTTCGTACCCCGATTTCTTTGGTTCTTTCTTTCACGATATACACCATGATATTACTGATCCCGATAATTCCAGCAAGCAATGTCCCCAGGCCAATAAATCCAACAATAGCGGTAAGAACTGCCAAAAAAGTAAATGTATCATTCATGTTTTTGGCGTTATTCCAGACACGAACTCCATTTTCATCATCAGGAGAAACATTTTTTCTGGCTTTCAATTTATCTTGTAGCTCATCACCATATTTTATAGCCTGATCCGGAGTCAGCTTATCACTATAGGTGATATATGCTATATTTACAGTATCAGAACCTTTTTTCATCTGCTGCAAAGTGGTAATAGGAACTGTAATATGTCTTTCATCTCTGTCTCCTCCATCATCTGAAAAGACTCCTATCACCTTGTACATCGTTCCATTAATATCAAGATCTTTTCCAATAGGATTTCCATTTTTGATCAAATCACGCTGAACCATTCTTCCGATTACTGCCACATTTAATTTCCTTGTCAAATCCATAGATGTCAGATAACGGCCATCAATAATTTTTCTATTCTCAATAACCTGCTCCCCCGGCTCAGCACCATTGATCTGATAAAGACCACTCTCTTTCCCATATTTCACCATTAAATTGGCGCTATACCTGGGACTTGAAGGACCCGTTTTTTCCTTATCCGCATTAATCAAAAAATCATAGTCTGCGTTATTCATTGAAACATTTCTATCAGACTGTAACCCTTTATACGCTAAAGTGGCTTTCCCGGTTGAAATAACAATAAGGTTCTTAGCATCTCCGGCAAATCCCTCAAAGAAAGCATTCTGAAGTCCTTTTCCAATTCCAAAAAGCACAATGAAAATAAACAGTCCCAGGGCTACCGTAAACCCTGAAAGTACCGTCCTGAGCACATTGCTCCGGATAGAACTGAATATTTCCTGCCAACGATCTAGGTCAAACATTTTTATTGGTATTTAAAGATTGAAAAATTTAAAGATTAAAAAACTGAATCAGTAAATTTTCAAATTATCTCATTTTCAAATTATCAAATTCCTAAAGCACAATCTGCTTAATAAACTCATCACTTTCAATAATCCCGTCCTTCAGTACTACATTCCTTTTGGTTTGTGCAGCTACATCGGGTTCGTGGGTTACAACAATGATTGTTTTCCCCTCATTATTAATATCCTGAAGCAGTTTCATAATATCATGAGTGGTTTTGGAATCCAATGCTCCTGTAGGCTCATCTGCCAGTACTACTTTAGGATCTGTAATCAAAGCTCTTGCAATAGCGACTCTTTGTTTCTGTCCTCCTGAAAGTTCACTTGGAAGGTGGTTAGCCCACTGTGCCAATCCTACTTTCTCCAGGTATTCCATCGCTTTCTGATTTCGCTCTTTTCTCGGTACATTCTGATAGTACAAAGGCAGAGAAACATTTTCCAGGGCTGTTTTATAATTGATAAGGTTAAAAGACTGGAAAATAAATCCTAAGAATCTACTTCTGTATTCGGCCGCTTTTACTTCGGACAAATGCTCAATAGGAACTCCATCCAATTCATAGATTCCTGAATCTTTTTCATCCAGAATTCCAATAATATTAAGAAGCGTGGATTTTCCGGAACCGGAACTTCCCATAATGGAAACAAACTCTCCTTCAGAAATATTCAGATTAATTCCCTTGAGAACATGAAGCTTGCTTTTCCCTGTATCGTATGACTTATTTAAATCCTGAATTACTAACATTAAGTGATGTATGTTTTATACCCAATAAGTAGATCATATTTTCAAATTGTTACAAGAATAAAAATTTATTCAAATATTTTTTTGTTTAACACATTAATCCTTTATTTATAATAGTTTATAAAATATCGTTTAACTGTAACTCCTCATTTGCATCTATTTATCCTCAAGATTGCGGTCCAGCCTATTATCCGAGCCAGTTTCATGTAAATGTGGAAAACTTTTCAGGCTAAAAGTCAGCCTATTAGTATTTACCTCTTTCAAAATCAGTTCTTTTTTTCGAACTTTGCTACTAGTTCTTTACAAGAAATATGGATTTGCGGAAGTGAATAACTTTAATTCACAACCCGCAGAAAAACAAAAAGTTAAGTATTTCCGGAACTTTATCCACAAGGATCTAAATTATTTAATTATAAAGATATTTAATATGGGAATTTTTGATAAAAGAGTAAGTTATAAGCCATTTGAATACCCGGAGGTTCTTCAATTTGTAGAGGCCATCAACAAATCGTTCTGGGTGCATTCGGAAGTGGACTTTACTGCAGATGTTCAGGATTTTCATTCGCAGTTGGAACCACATGAGAAGCATGCTGTGAAAAATGCGCTGTTAGCCATTGCACAGATCGAGGTGTCTGTAAAGACATTCTGGGGAAATTTATACAACCACCTACCAAAACCGGAGTTCAATGGATTAGGATCTACTTTTGCAGAATGCGAGTTCCGTCATTCTGAAGCATATTCCCGCTTATTAGAGGTATTAGGATATAATGACGAGTTCCTTAACGTGATCGAAATTCCTGCCGTAAAAGGAAGAATAGAGTTTCTTGGAAATGCCTTAAAGCATGCTAATTCTGCGACACCTAAAGAGTATGTTTCTGCTTTACTATTATTCAGTATTTTAGTGGAAAATGTTTCTCTTTTCTCGCAGTTTGCCATCATCCTTTCTTTCACAAGATTCAAAGGTTTCATGAAGAATGTTTCCAATATCATTGCATGGACTTCCGTAGATGAGCAGATTCACGCCAATGCAGGAATCTACCTGATCAACAAAATCCGTGAAGAACAGCCTGACTTGTTAACAGACAGCGATATCGAAGATATCTACACCTTGGTAGACGAGTCTATCGCAAGAGAAGGAGATATTCTTAGCTGGATCTTTGAACTGGGAGAAATCGACAACGTTTCCAAAGAAGACCTGTTAAACTTCATGAAATACCGTGTGGATGACAGCCTGAAGAAAATCAACATGAAAACAAGATACAACATTACTCCTGAGCAATACAGACCAATGGTATGGTTCGAGGAAGAAGTTTTCGCCAATTCATTAGATGATTTCTTTGCCAAAAGACCTGTAGACTATACGAAGCACGATAAGAGTATTACAGCAAACGATTTGTTCTAATATTCGGGCGCGAGCGAAGCGAGCGTCAAAGCAGTTAGTATCAGAATTATCCTTTTCTGATTAATAAGTGGAATTGCTGTTCATGAATAAAGCACAAATACAAAAAGAAATGATCAATGTAATAGTAACCTATACGGTAAACCCCGAATTTGTTCCAAACAATACCACCAATATCCAAAAGTTTCTGGAAGATTTCAAAAATTTAGATCCTTCCACTTTTGAATACAAAGTTTTTGTAAAGGAAGATGGTGTTACTTTTATACATTATTCAAACTACATCAATGAAGAAGTTCAGCATGAGGTTTTGAATGTTCCGTCTTTTAAAGAATTTCAGAAATTAAGAGACGAAAGCGGGCTGAACGGTTCCCACAAAGTAGAAATTTTACAATCAATACTATAAAAAAAACAAAATTCCGGAGTGATTCTCTCATTCCGGAATTCGAAAATATAACATCTATGGAAGAGCAAAATTCAAATATATGGTGGCTCAATGAAGAGTCTGAGCAAATGCTGAACAGAGGATATCTGTTAAAAGGTGAAACGGTAGACGGAGCTATCGACAGAATTACCACTGCCGCTGCAAAAAGGTTATACAAACCTGAACTTCAACCGGCATTCAAAGAAATGATCACAAAAGGATGGATCAGCTTCTCTTCTCCTGTATGGGCTAATATGGGAACGGAAAGAGGTCTTCCTATCTCATGTTTCAATGTTCACATTCCGGACAGTATTGAAGGAATTACCCACAAAATGGGTGAAGTCATCATGCAGACCAAAATCGGAGGCGGTACTTCAGGATATTTTGGAGAATTAAGAAACAGAGGAACTGCTGTAACGGATAACGGAAAATCTTCAGGAGCCGTTTCATTCATGAAGCTTTTCGATACTGCTATGGATGTAGTTTCTCAGGGAGGTGTAAGAAGAGGTGCTTTTGCAGCTTATTTAGATATTGACCACGGAGATATTGAAGAATTTTTATCCATTAAAGATATCGGCAGCCCTATCCAGAACCTGTTTACCGGAGTATGTGTACCCGATTACTGGATGCAGGATATGATTGAGGGTGATATGGAAAAACGTAAAGTTTGGGCAAGAGTATTGGAAAGCCGCCAGCAAAAAGGTCTTCCGTATATTTTCTTCACAGACAATGTGAACAGAAATAAACCTCAGGTTTATAAAGATTTGGGAATGACGGTGAATGCAAGTAACCTTTGTTCTGAAATCATGCTTCCTTCTACTATGGAAGAGTCTTTCATCTGCTGTCTGTCTTCCATGAATCTTGAGCTGTACGATGAGTGGAAAGATACCGATGCAGTAAAACTGGCAGTCTACTTCCTTGATGCTGTATTATCAGAGTTTATTGACAAAACTGAAGGTAACTACTACCTACAGGGAGCAAGAAACTTCGCTATGCGTCACAGAGCACTTGGATTAGGAGTTTTAGGATATCATTCTTATCTGCAGAAAAATATGATTCCGTTTGAAAGCTTTGAAGCGACTCAGTTCAACGCAAGAGCATTCAGACATATTAAAGAGCAGGCTGAGCAGGCTTCAAGAGAGCTTGCGAACATCTATGGAGAACCGGAAGTATTGAAAGGGTACGGATTAAGAAATACCACTACAATGGCTATTGCTCCTACCACTTCAAGTTCTGCCATCTTAGGACAGACTTCTCCTGGAATTGAGCCTTTCTCTTCCAACTATTATAAGGCAGGCCTTGCGAAAGGAAACTTTATGCGTAAAAACAAATACCTGGCGAAACTATTGAAGGAAAAAGGGTTGGATAACGAAGAAACATGGAGAACAATCATGTTGAACCACGGGTCTGTACAACACCTGAACGAGCTTACTCCTGAAGAAAAGGCAGTATTCAAAACGTTCAAAGAAATCTCTCCAATGGAAATTATTTCTCAGGCAGCCCAGAGACAACAGTATATTGACCAGGCACAGTCACTGAATCTGCAGATTCCTTCTACAATGCCTGTAAAAGATGTCAACTATCTTTATATTGAGGCCTGGAAAAAAGGAGTAAAAACACTTTATTACCAAAGAAGTTCTTCCGTTTCAAAAGAAATGATGGTTAACTTCGTATCATGTTCAAGCTGTGAGGCATAAAAAATCACAAATAATAAACATTTCTATAGTAAAACACGCTTTTTAAGCGTGTTTTTTTATTGTAACAAAAATTTAACAAATTTTAACATTTAAAGTTAAAAAAAACTATTTCTCTTTAATCATTCATTAATACTGAAAATTTATAACCATCACTCCCTAAATAGTGAATCAAGTCACTATATTATTGATTTTCCATTATTATTATAAACCATTTTTATATACATTTGTTAAAAATAAATAAAAACAAATGTATTTATAATACAAAAACCTCAATAAAAAAGTTAATACAAAATAAAGCTTATATTTTTGTTTAATTTAATAAAATAGCCGGTTTGGATAATTATAAAATAACATATATTAAAATTAATTAGCTAAAAAACACGCTGAATTAAAATACAATACAAAAAAAACACAAACTCTTCATTTAAAACACAAACAAAATTTCAATATTTAATATTATTGAAAAACTAACCCAGGTATAAACACAAACAATTATTTCGAACATGAACAAAATTATTACCTTAATGCTTGCATTGCTCAGCATTACTTTTTATGCACAGGTTGGAATTAACACTACAACTCCTGATCAAAGCACAGTTTTAGACGTTACAAGTACTTCCAAAGGCGTACTTCTGCCAAGAATCAGCAATCTAGCCGTTGTCACCACTCCGGCAACCGGTCTGATTATCTTTGATACCAATAAAAAATGTATCAGCCAAAATGTAGGAACTCCCGCAACTCCGGATTGGGTATGCCTTTCTCCCTATGTCAATAAGTTTTTCTACATGCCAAGTGTAGTTTTTGATACTACAACAATCACAACAGGCCAAACGAAAGATCTGTATACATTGTATAAAAATCAGTTTTCAAATATCCCGGCAAATGCAAGAAGTACATCTGCTCCTGCATCGATACCGTTTTTTCCCAATGCCACAGATTTATATTATTATGTGACAGGTTATGATACCACTGTTTTTAAAATAAACAGTATCAGCAGTACAGGTGTATTGAATTACGATGTTTTATCCAATGCTACTCCGGCAGCTTTTATTAACATCGTATTTGTTGTAAAATAAGCAGTTATGAAAAAGTATGTTAAAAGGCTATCATTGATGAGCCTGTTTTTTTCGCTGCTTACAAACTTCATGTATGCACAGACAGACAGTACAGAAGTAGCAAGTATATATGGATTTTATTCCTATTCGAGCTCGCTTATGAACGCTTCTTCAGCTTCCGAACTTACGATACAGGGAAATGCATCACATACCTCTACCGGAGTGCAACTTACTCCTGCAAGCTTAGGGCAGTTTGGAGGATTGTTTATCAATGGAAGAACCTTTACCTCGGTTAATGGTCTTCATGTTGAGTTTGAATATGACATGAAAAACGGAACTCCTTTCACTGGTACTTTTGGAGATGGTTTATCCTTTTTCCTGTATGATGGAGCTGTGACAAATCCAGTAATCGGAGCACCCGGAGCGGGTCTTGGATATTCTTACAACAGGGCAAAGGACACCTATGCAAGCCAGAGAAAAGCAGGTCTATCATCTGCTTATCTTGGTATTGCCCTTGATGAATTTGGGAATTTCAAATCAAAGCGTTTTCAGGGTGAATCAAGGGTAAACGGAATCACTGGAGTAACCTGGTCACAACCTACAAGCCATGTTACCCTCAGAGGAGCAAGAGGAGCTGCTATCAATACAAACGGATTAGGAGAAGGCTTTACAGGATATCCTGTTCTTATTACGCGTTCCACTTTAAGTAACTCGGGAACTGTGGGCAGGGAACTGCAAGCAGACAGAAGCTACCTTGCTACATCCAATACTCTTTCTACCGTATTTGATCTCAGAAACAATGCCGGAGAGTTCAGAAAAGTATATCTGGATCTGATTCCCCATTTTACAAGTGCTACCACTACAGACGGATTTGATATAAAAGTAGACATCCAGACGACACAAAACGGAACGCCTGTTAATGTCATCAATTATTATCATTATAAGACTTCAGTACCTTATATGGAAAATGCCAATCCTCAGACAACAGATTTCAATACTTCAGATATAGAAGGAGCTGCAACTCCTCAGACGCTTAATGCAACCGCACCTGCCTTTCTTAAATTAGGTTTTGCAGCCTCTACAGGAGCTGCATTTCAGCAACATATTATCCGAAATGTAAAATTAACCCTTCCTTATTCAGCCGTTACCAATGATGATGCAGCTTCAACGTGTAAGTATCAGGCTGTAAATATCCCTGTTTTCAATAATGATATTGCCTACAAAGGACCAATAAGCATCACAACTCCACCTACCGGAAGTAATGCCAATATTGATTATTCAACATTCAGTTTTGCAAAGACCAGCGACACGGATCTCACATTGTACCGCAAAAAAGTAACTTCTGCCGGTACCTGGACGTACAACAAGTCTACAGGCATTGTCACATTCACTCCTTCAAGCGGATTTACAGGAACTGCTACAATGACGTACAGCATAAAAGGAAAAACGGTAAAGGATTCAAGTGGTAAAATCATTGAACCTTATGGTGATACAGCCTATCGGTCTGTTCCCGCTACAATTACTGTTAATTTAAAAACTACCGGCTGCACCTATCCTGTCATTTCAAATAGAATGGTAACACAGGGGGTAAAATAAATTATCAAAAAGATCTTCAAAATAATGAAGATCTTTTTTGTTTATATTTGTGTTTATTGTTTAATACCAAAACTACAGATATGAAATTCGGACAAGTAGAAGATCCATCGAAAATAGATTTCACACTACCTAAAGACCATCCCAGAACCAAGGAAATACTGGCTCTTAATAAAAAAGGACTGGAAAACATTTCTATCGGATGTGCGAAATGGAATAAAACAGATCTTAAAGGATTCTATCCTAAAGGAACTAAGGATGAACTGACCTATTACGCCACTCAGTTTAATTCTATTGAGCTGAATGCTACTTTCTATGGAATGCCCACTCCGGATCAGGTGAAAACCTGGAAAGAAAAAACGCCGGAAAATTTTAAATTTTTCCCTAAAATCACCAATACCGTTTCCCATTTCAGAAGGCTGATTGATGTTACCGATCCTGTAACTCATTTTGCTTCCGCTATTATCAATTTTGATGAGAAACTAGGGATGGCTTTCCTTCAGCTTCACGATAATTTTAAACCTAAAGATTATGACAGACTGGAAAAGTTTGTAAAAGAATGGCCTAAAGAAGTCCCGTTAGCCATAGAACTCCGGAATACGGAATGGTTCACCAATGAGGAAATCCTGAATACAACCTGTGATCTTTTTGAAGCTCATAATATCACCAATATTATTGTAGATACTGCCGGAAGAAGAGATATGCTTCATATGCGCCTTACCACACCCAATGCATTTATCCGTTATGTAGGAGCCAACGCAGAAAGTGACTACGAAAGACTGGATGACTGGCTGAAACATCTTACCCAATGGAAAAAAGAAGGTCTTCAGAATCTTTATTTCTTTGTACACCAGAATATTGAAAAAGCATCTCCTTTATTGTCTGCTTATTTCATCAGGAAAGTGAATGAGGAATGGAAAACGAATATTCATATTCCGCAGATGGCTACGGAGACTACCGGGACACTTTTTTAATGATATAGAGTATAAAATAGAATAATTTCGATATATTTTAAAAACAGCCGTTTACTTCCTTTTCATCAAGAAAAATTCGTATATTAGAATATAATGTATTTCACTAAACATTATGCTTTAAAACATAAATCATGGAAAAGGAAATTTGCACAATCAGTATTGCTACCAACTGGCTTGGTGATGAATATATTTTTTATGAAAATCATACCATAAAAAGAGTGTATGACAACCACAGTTTGAATTCCAATAAGAGCGAATGGCTTAAACCCAAAGAAATCAGTAAACAAAATAAGGATAAACTTATTAAAGCCTGTCCTGAAGAATTTAAGGAACAGATTATGCAGATTCTGGATTATCCTTAACAGAAACAGAAAAGCTAATGAGTTTTCAATACTCATTAGCTTTTCTGTTTATTTTTTCTAAGAAGCAATACAAGATTGAGAAATAGAAGCAGAAAATCCAGTGTAATCCAGATTCCCAGTTTTGTATTCTCATAATTATAACCATCTACCTGCTTTTTTGCCGCCTCAGAAAGTTTCATACTTTGATTGATATAGTTCTGTACTTCTACAATCTGGTCAATATTCTTATTGGGTACAGAATGTTGAGAAAAATATACGAGGTTTTTCTTCCCAAGATAGCCTACTATCCAATATTCATCAGACTTATCCATTTTGAGATATTCTATTCTGTAATACTCCGGACGTATTTTTCCGATATGTTTAGGTTCAAGAACTGTATTCTGATCTGTTTTATTTACCTTGATTAAATAAAAGTCCAATGCCTGCGGAAGTTTATTAACCACCTGAAGCCCCACAGAATTATCGACAAATGCCACAGCGCTTTTCTTGATAAACCAATATGTAAAAACAGAAATTGAAAAAACCACCGTTACAATACGAAACAGTTTTGCCCATCTTGCTATGCTTCCTGATTTAACCTTAAACAGGACCAATGAAAGGACACAAGCCAGAAATATGATAAAAATAATGAGTGTCATATTTTACAAAGATACTTCTTATCTCTATTTTATCTATATTTGCGTCCATATTTTTAATTCTAAATAACCATGAAAAAAATACTTTCTGGCCTTATTTTCTTTAGTGTAGCTTCATTTTATGCACAAGTGAAATTTGAAAAAGGCTATATTATAGACCAAAATAATACAAAAAAAGAAGTTTTGATTAAAAACAAAGGATGGGTAAGCAATCCTGATAGCTTTGTTTTTAAAACAGATGAAAACTCTGCTGAAGATAAAGGTACAACTTCTACAATTAAGGAATTTGGGATATACAATGATGCCAAATATGTTACTTACAATGGTGATATCGACAACTCATCAGACGATATTTCCAGTTTTTCCCATACCAATGAACCTAAGTTTGTAAAGAGTTCAGTATTCCTGAAAGAACTTGTTACCGGAAGTAAAAAACTATATATTTATAAAGGTCATATTACAAGATATTTTTATTCTGAATCAGATGCGATCATCCATCCATTAATTTATAAAAAATATTTTTTTAATGGGAATAGTTCTCAGGTTGCTACCAATGATCAATATCTTAATCAGTTAAAAACTATTTTTTCTGATAACAGTGATGTCCAATCATTAGTAAACAGAACACAATATACAGCGTCTAGTTTAACGAAAATATTTAAGACTTATAATAGTAAAAATTCTGATGGAACAACTAACCAAATCAATGATCGGAATTTTACAGAAAATAAAAAGCAGGCGAAATTCAATCTTGCTGTCAGACCGGGAATTAATTTTTATGCACCGTTAAAATTGGAAGATTCTTACAGGAATCCAGGCTTTTCTTCAAAATCAAATTTCAGAATAGGTCTGGAAGCCGAATTGGTGTTACCTTTCAACAAGAATAAATGGTCTATCATCCTTGAGCCTACGTTCTCTCAGTATACCAATAAAAAAACAACTATCCGAACAGAGGACAATCTCTATAATATCACCATGGATAGTTATTCTTCCATTATTATTCCCGTAGGGATAAGGTACTCTATGTTTTTGAATGATAAATCTAAAATCTTTGTTAATGCTGCCATCAACATATTCAACATAAAAACAAGTTCTCCATCTTCAATAGATATAGATTATGATGGAAAAGTATTTGATAATATAGCCCTTGCTTCCAATCAAACTTTCAGAGGTTCATCACTCGGTGCTGGATTTATTTACAATAACAAATTCAGCATAGAAGCAAGATTTAATAACCGTACCAACATTCTGTATAAGGATCTTCCTCATGCAGATCTTAAATCTTTTTCTTTAATTCTGGGATATAATATTTTCTAGTCTACATTCCATTCTTTATAAAACTGGTCGAGGAAATTCAACATATAATGATGTCTTTCTTCGGCCATTTCTTTTCCTTTTTCAGTATTCATCATATCTTTCAAAAGCAGTAACTTTTCATAGAAATGATTAATAGTGGTTCCATCAGACTTTTTATATTCTTCTTTTGACATTCCCAGTTTGGGTTTTATATCCGGATGATACATCAGGTTATTTTTAAAACCTCCAAAATTGAATGTTCTTGCAATTCCAATAGCTCCTATGGCATCAATACGGTCTGCATCCTGTACAATCTGAAGTTCAACAGGTGGATTTTCGGGTGCCTGATCTCTGTTTTTAAACGAAATATTTTCAATCACAAACAACACCTTCTGAATGGTTTGTTCAGAAACATTCTGTTCTTCAAGAAATGCTCTGGATATTTTGGGAGCAATGGTTTCATCACCGTTATGAAATTTAGGATCGGCAATATCGTGAAGAAGTGCAGACAATTCTACTACTTCTTTGTCACAATCTTCTGTTTCTGCTATCTGAGCGGCCAGTTTCCAGACTCTTTCAATATGGAACCAGTCATGTCCTGCTTCTGCTCCTTCTAATTTTTCTTTTACAAATGCTACTGTGTTGTCAATCGTACTTTTCATTTATCTATCAGTTCATTTAAAATAATATCCCATAGTTTGCTGTTGTAACTTCTAAAAAAATTGATATGTCCTATTTCATTCTGATCAGATTCTGAAGCAGCGACCAATCTGTATGTAGGTTTGAGATTTGAATAGGTATTATTTAATAAACTTAATACTCCTTTTTCTGTAAGCCATATATCATCTTCAGCCCTGATTACAAATACTTTCTGGGTCAGATTTTTAGAAAAGTCATCAATTTTTTCCAACAGCTTATTGGTTGATTTCTTGTTTAAAATTAAGGTTCTCCAGTCATATGCGCAATTTTTTGGAAGACTTTCTCCCAGTCCAAACCAATGTGCGGGGAAATATCCTAACAATGAAGTTGTTAATGGCTGGGCAATTCCAAAGCCTAAATACGCTTCAACTTTTGTTCTCCCTTTAAGGTTTCCTACAAAGGCATTTTGCGTACCCACAAAAACAAATTCTTCAAAGATTTTGGAATCTGCATTCATTCCCAAAATCAATGCGCCTACAGAATGGCCCAAACAGTACTTTTTATATTCTTTAAATTCTGACTTGATATATTGAGTTACCGCTCTATAATCTTTTGAGCCCCAAAGTCTCATAGAGCCATGAAATCCTCTCATATTTTCCGGTTTTGAAAGCCCTATTCCTCTGTAATCATAGGTAACAACGGTAAATCCCTTTTCACAGAAGTAGCTGGCAAAAGAAAAGTAGACCTGCTGTTTTACTCCTGTTGCTGAGTTGATCAGGAGTAATTTCCCATTATCTTTTTCCGGTTTAAATAAATGGCCAGTCAGCGAGACATGGTCTTCTGTGGTTAATATTATTTTTTCCATACTATAAAAAGAAAAAATCCACTATAAAAGTGGACATTTTACTTATATTTTTATGTTAAGTTTCAGACTTTTGATATGCCGTAAATAGCTTTAAGAAAAGAAATCTGATATTCTCGGAAGTCCTGTCTGAGAGCCTTTGCCTCCGGAAACCCTTGATGAAACTTCATTCCCGAATTTCACACATTCTTCAATGGAATTCCCATGGCATAATGCAATGGCAAATCCTGATGTAAATGCATCACCCATCCCCATTTTATATACTTTTTCATCTTTATCGTTTCTGTAATATTTCATTTCTGTACCATCAAAATAAATGGTGGAATTGGTATCATCTCTTACAAAAACTTTATTGAAATATTTTTTAAGAACCTCTTCCCTTTTTTCTTCCCCGAAAATAACATATAATTCGTTACTTTTTGCCACAATAAAGTCAACCATTTCTAGAATTTCTTCACTGACTCTCATTGCAGGAGAAGCATACAACCCTACTTTTTTTCCGTATTTCTTAGCTTTTCTAATGGTATGCTCTACAACATCCATAGAAACTTCAAGCTGTACCAATACAAGGTCTGTGGTATGAAAATACTTGTCTGCTTCGTCTACATGGGATTTGCTAAGGTGTTTATTGGCGGCAGGTACTACAACAATCGCTGCGTTTCCGTGAGAAGTTGTTACATAAGCTGTTCCTGTAGCTTCTTTATCTGTTTCATGAACAAATCCTACATTCACATTTTCGCTTACCAGATTTCTCATAATCTGCTGCCCAAGAGGATCCATCCCGACGCATCCGATAAAATATACACTTGCTCCCAGTCTGGCTGTACCTACTGATTGATTGGCTCCCTTCCCCCCAAAATAACTATCTGACTTGACGGCTAAAACCGTTTCATTAGGCAAAGGGAGTTTTTCGGTTTCAAGAACCAAATCTATCGATGAGCTGCCCACAACAATAATACGGGGTTGTTCTGATGAGAAATTCATTGTGTTTTGTATTAGCTTTAAAATTTATAACTGACAAAAATTGTGTCTCAAAAATAACTAATTTAAAATTAACTTATTTCTATAAATTCAGTAATTATTTTCACTGGCTGTTGATCTTTGTTGTAGGCTATATAGCTGGCATAAAATCCTTCTCCATATCCGGTTTCAAAAGCAAATATAGTTCCGGGATGTTCTTTTGCCGGTTTAAGAAAGGCGTATTGATCTATTGCTCCGTTTTCATCAAAGAAATAGTCATGGAAGAATTCTTCATAGATTCCCATAAAATCACCTCCTTTATTTTGATATAATCTTTGCTCCAGTTCGTTAAGACTGTTTTGGGTATCAACATCCATCAGGCATCCCATCCCACTTTCTACAGGATATCCGAAAACCTCTCCTTCCTCAAGATCTTTTATTTTCTGTCCTGCTGTGGTAGCCATTTTCCATTCTTTAATTTCAGAATTATTGAATATAATTTCGGCATAGGCAACACAGTTGCTATCTCTTTCTTTGTGAAGCATTACTGCGAAATCTCCTTTCGGAAATTCTGTAGTGAAAGGAAGCATATCATTAGTAATCAAAGGATCACAGGCAACCAGTTTCCCGCTTGAAAGATAAATCTTTCCTACTTCAAAACTTTCAAGCAAAGGACTTTCTACAAAGTCTTTCGAGAATAGTTTTTGTATGTTTTCTATATGTATCATTGTATTTATTCTTTAAACCATCAGGCTGGATACAATTATACATGTGTATCCAGCCTGAGATTTGACAAAATTTATTGTCTATACTTTACAAACTTTTCAGTTTCTCTTCAAGGATCGCAATCTTATCCTGAGCATCTTTTTGTTTCTTACGCTCTACCTCAACAATTTCCGGCTTAGCATTGGCAACAAACTTCTCATTGGAAAGTTTTTTATCTACTGAAATCAAGAATCCTTTTAAATATTTCAATTCTTCTTCAGTTTTAGTTTTTTCTTCTGCCAAATCTAAGTTTTCACTTAATGGAATAGAAACTTCAGTTGCTCCTACCAGAAAGGTAAAACTCGGCTTATCAGTTTTCTGTCCGAAATGGATATCAGAAACATTAGCAAGCTTTCTTACTACAGCTTCATTGGCAAATTCAGATGCATTGGTATAAACCTCAACCGCTTCTCTTGGTGATATTCCTTTTGTCTGACGGTAATTTCTAACTCCTGAAATCAACTCTGCTGCCGTTTCAAAGTTTTTAATAATTGTCTCATCAAACGCTCCTGCTTCTTTCTGTTGAGCGATTACTAAAGCCTCATCAATACTTCTATCTGAGATAGTCTGCCATAGTTCTTCTGTCAGGAAAGGCATGAATGGATGAAGTAACTTCATCAGCTCTTCAAAGAAATATATTGTTTTGTTATATACTTCTTTAGAGATTCCTTCTCCATAGTTAGGTTTGATCGCTTCAAGATACCAACCGCAAAAATCATCCCAAATTAATTTATAGATCAAATGCAATGCATCAGAAATTCTGAATTTCTCGAACTGATCATTAATTTCAGCGATTGTTTTGTTCAGTTTATTTTCAAACCACTCAATAGCCTGGTTATCTGTAGCAACAGCCGGCTTATCTTCATGATTCCACATATTGATCAGACGGAATGCATTCCAGATCTTCGTCATGAAGTTTCTTCCCTGAAGCATCAGATCTTCATCAAAAAGAAGGTCATTTCCAGCCGCAGAACTCAATAGAATTCCTACACGTACTCCATCAGCTCCATATTTTTCCATTAATTCAATAGGATCAGGAGAGTTTCCTAGAGATTTAGACATCTTTCTTCTCTGCTTATCTCTTACAATTCCTGTAAAATAAACATTCTTGAACGGAACTTCTTTTCTGTATTCCAACCCGGCCATGATCATTCTGGCTACCCAGAAGAAAATAATATCCGGACCTGTAACCAAATCAGAGGTTGGATAATAATAGTTGATATCTTTATTTTCAGGATCAAGTAATCCGTCAAAAACAGACATTGGCCACAGCCATGAGGAGAACCATGTGTCTAATGCATCGTCATCTTGTCTTAAATCTTCAAGATTAGCAATAATTCCTTTTTGTTCTTCTAATACTACAAGAGCCTGATGCTTATCTTCAGCAACTACAAAATCATTTTCTCCTTCCCCATAGTAATAAGCAGGAATCTGCTGTCCCCACCAAAGCTGACGGGAAATATTCCAGTCACGGATGTTTTCCATCCAGTGCTTATAGGTATTTTTAAACTTTTCAGGATAAAACTTAACCTCATCATCCATTACTACATCCAAAGCAGGCTTAGCAATTTCAGACATTTTAAGGAACCACTGTACTGAAACTTTAGGTTCAATAACCGCACCTGTTCTCTCAGAAGTTCCTACTTTATTGACATAATCTTCTGCTTTCAACAAAAGATCTTTTTCTTCAAGTTCTTTAGCGATTTGTTTTCTTACATCAAATCTGTTTTTTCCTGCATAATGTAGACCATGCTCGTTAAGGTTTCCGTCATCATCCAGCGCATCAATCATTTTTAATTGATGTTTCTGTCCGATTTCGTAGTCATTGATATCGTGAGCAGGAGTAATTTTCAAAGCTCCTGTTCCGAATTCAATATCCACATATTCATCTTCAATGATTGGGATTACTCTGTTAACGATGGGTACGATTACATTTTTACCTTTCAGGTGAGCATATCTTTCATCATTCGGATTGATACATACCGCTGTATCCCCAAAAATAGTTTCAGGACGCGTAGTAGCCACCGAAAGAAATTCTTCAGATCCTTCGATTTTATATTTAAGAAAATATAATTTTCCGTTTTGTTCTTTAAAGATTACTTCTTCGTCAGAGATATTGGTTTTCGCTTCCGGATCCCAATTGACCATTCTGTGCCCCCTGTAGATGAGTCCTTTATTATAAAGGTCTACAAAACTTTTGATAACCTGCTGGGAAAGTTTATCTTCCATAGTGAATCTGGTTCTGTCCCAGTCGCAAGAACATCCCAGCTTTTTCAGCTGCTCAAGGATAGTTCCTCCATATTTATTGGTCCAGTCCCATGCGTGGGTTAAAAACTCCTCACGGGTAATATCTGACTTACTGACTCCTTCAGACTTCAGTTTAGCAACAACTTTGGCTTCAGTAGCAATTGAAGCGTGATCTGTTCCCGGTATCCAACAAGCATTAAAACCGCGCATTCTTGCACGACGGACCAGAACATCCTGAATGGTATTGTTCAACATATGTCCCATGTGTAGTATCCCCGTCACGTTTGGAGGAGGAATCACTATGGTATATGGTGGTTTGTCATTAGGTTCTGAGTGGAAAAATTTGTTTTCCAACCAGTAATTGTACCATTTTTGTTCTGTTTCCTGTGGATTGTACTTTTCTGAAATCTGCATAAATTCTATTTCTTTGGCTTGCAATTTGCAAAAATAGTCTAAAGAAAAAAATTTTTAAGCATGAATTAAAATAATTTTTAACTTTGTTTCACAAAAATTATCTAACAAACGTATTAACATTCAAGAATATGAAAAAATTAATTGCAGGAATTGCATTATTCGGGACTTTTGCTCTGGCATCTGCACAAACCATTACATTTGATAAAACGACTTTCGATTACGGAACTATTAAGCCTAATGCTGATGGTACAAGATTCTTTACTGTAACGAACTCTGGTGATAAGCCTTTGATTCTTTCCAATGTAAAGCCTTCTTGTGGATGTACAACTCCTGAATTCAGCCAAGATCCTATCATGCCCGGAAAGTCTGCGAAAATTAAGGTGGGATACAATACAGCTATTCCTGGCCCTTTCAACAAAATGATTGAGGTTTTCTCTAATGATCCTGCAAACAACAGAAGTGTAATCTACATCAAAGGTAACGTAGATGCTAACGCTCCTGAGCCAAAAGTGTTAACTCCTGCTGAACAGAAAGAAGCTGCTAAAGCTGAGAAAAAAGCTGCAAAACTTGCCAAAAAGGCTGCTGCGAAGTAAGCTCTACTCAAAAAAATAAAAGAACCGTCTCCATGGAGGCGGTTTTTTTATTACATTTATGTTTGATTAGGTGGCAGATGACAGGTAATAGGTGGCAGTAAATGTATTGACGTTTATCAAATATATTATTCAGGGTTTGGCTGAAGCCTTCGGATCTTTTTTAAATGGCTGGGCTAAAGCCCACCTCTATTGAATTGTAATAAAATCTTCACTTTTATCTTTTTACTTTTATCTTTTTACTTTTATCTTTAAATAAAAAAAATATGGACACCGATTTCTCAGATAACTTTAAGGTAAACGGAAAATTTTCGATAAAAAAAGCATCAACGTCTTATAATGGAAAGCTCACTAAAGAAGAGGGAGAGCAAATGCTGATTCAGGAAAAAGAAAAACTTCGTGAGCTGCAGGAAAAATTATATGCTGACGGAGGCAAGTCTTTGCTGGTTGTATTGCAGGCTATGGATGCAGCAGGAAAAGACAGTATGATAGAGCATGTTTTCGGAGGAGTGAATCCTCAGGGATGTAATGTAACCAGTTTTAAAACACCAAGCTCCAAAGAATATTCTCATGATTTTTTATGGAGACATTACCTTGCCCTGCCACAGAAAGGAATGATAGGAATTTTCAACCGCTCTCATTATGAAAGCGTTCTGGTATGCAAGGTGCATCCTGAATATAATCTGAGCGAAAAAACATGGTCTTCCGTAAAAGATTTTGACAGCAAATTCTGGGAAAACAGGTATGAAAGTATCCGGAATTTTGAAAAACATCTTTCACAAAACGGAACAACTGTTGTGAAGATCTTTTTAAATGTTTCTAAGAATGAACAGAAAAAAAGACTTTTGGACAGAATAGATGAGCAGGAAAAAAACTGGAAATTCTCTGCTGGAGATCTTCCGGAAAGAGCCTTATTTGAACAATACATGGAAGCGTATGAAACCGCTATCAACGAAACATCCAAAGATCACGCACCATGGTATGTGCTTCCTGCAGACAATAAGTGGTTCGCAAGAGTAGCCGCTATTCAGATCATTATTGATACTTTGGAGAAAATGAATCTTAAATATCCCACTCTTTCAGATAAAGACAGACAGGAATTACAGGAATCTAAAAAACAGTTGGAAAGTGAATAAACTAGGTTGAAATTTAGAGGCTTGAAGATGGAGGTTTACAATCATTACGTTAAAAAACTTCACTCTTCCAGCCTCTGACTTCCAGCTTTTAAAAAATCACGAGAAAATCTATAAGCCGGATTCTGTACTTCCGAAAAAGTGCCTGTTATTTATCTACGTATTACATTGCTGCAACACTTGAGCTGATTACCCCTCGGCTTTCAGGACGAGCCGCCCCTATTTTCATTACTGAAAAGAACCGATATACTTATCATTGCACCGCAAAGAGTTTACCTGGTTTCACTACAGCCGAACTGTACCTGCTTTCTGTTGCACTTGTCCTACCCTCACGGGTGACGGATGTTATCCGCTTTGCTGCTCTGTGGTGTCCGGACTTTCCTACCTCCCGTAAAACGGGAAATCAACAAGCCGATTTTCTCGCGGATGCAAAGGTACATAAATTTTGTGGTAAAAAAGATAAATAGAGAAATGACTACCGGGTTTTAGCTCTCTGTAAATGGTATTGATTGGTAAATATCTTTCTTTTCTTTTTTAATGAAAATACGAATTAATATTCTAAAACCTGAGCAGCTATCCGCTATTCTGCTATTTAACCTTTTTACGATTTCTTATTATAATTTTCACTAATTACTACTTTATTATTATCTTCGTGCCATTATATATCTATGGATTCCAGAGAAAAAGAATTTGCGCAGCTTATCAAAGATAATCAGGGACTGATTATTAAAGTATCGCGCCTCTATACCAATTCTCTGGAAGATGAAGAGGATCTCTTCCAGGAAATCGTGTTACAGCTCTGGAGAAGTTATGATTCCTTCAAAGGAAATTCTAAAATTTCCACATGGATGTATCGTGTAGCGCTCAATACAGCCATTACTCTTTTTAGAAAAAAAAGCAAAAGCCTTCCTACGAATGAGCTGGACGTCAACCACAAGGATTTTGTGGAAGATGATGATGAAAAACAGCAGCAGGTATCACTTTTGTATACTGTAATCAAGACTCTTCCTAATGTGGAAAGAGCCATTGTCATGATGTATCTTGACGATCTGCCTTACAAGGACATCGCAGAAAACCTCGGAATCACTGAAGTCAATGCACGCGTGAAAATGAACAGATTAAAGAAAACCCTTAAAGAACAGATGGAAAAATATGCCTGAATTTGATTTAGATAGCTTTAAGAAAACATGGCAGGAACAACCTGTACAGCATAAATATGATAACACTGAGATTCTTCAGATGTTGAATAGAAAGTCACGAAACTATGTAAAATATATTTTCTGGATCAGCGTCGTAGAATTACTGTTCTTTTCAGTATTGGGACTGTTTTTCTTTTTCCCTGAAGAGGAATCAGAAAGCTTCCGCAAAATGCTTGAAAGATTAGGTGCTCAGGAAGCTCCTGAAGTAGAAAACAACTTCGGTTATGCTTATTTAGCTATCAAGGTCTTAAGTTTATTGATCACAGCATATTTTGTATTAAAATTTTACCAGAATTACCGAAGAATCAAAATTGAAGAAAATCTGAAGGGTCTTATCACCCGAATTATTAAATTCAAAACAACAGTCAATGCTTTTATTCTCATCAGCATCGTATTATTGTTAATATTCACTTTTGTATTGGTTGCTTTTATCTTTTATATACTAGATTCTCAGAATATAGAGCCTAGTGGTTCCAATCTTACGATTATTATTGTTGGAATAGCAGTAAGCACATTGCTTGCGATTTCTATGATCTGGCTTTATTACAGACTGGTATATGGCACTATTATTAAAAAGCTTGATAAAAATCTAAAACAGCTTAAAGAAATAGATTCTCAGGAAAATTAGTATACATAGGCATAGTTCGGGATATAATTGTTAATTTTATCCCACCAAATCTTAAACTATGCCCTTATCTTATGTATATGGAACTTCTGAGGTTTCATTATTAGGACAGACTATTGGAGCCAATCTTAAAAGTACTGTCGAAAAACACCCCCACCAGGAAGCATTAGTCTGCGTTCATCAGAATTACAGAGCTACTTATCAGGAATTTTACAATCAGACTACAGCTGTTGCAAAAGCTTTATTATTTTTAGGAGCAAAAGCGGGAGACAGAATCGGAATCTGGTCTTCCAACCGTTATGAATGGGTACTTTTACAGTATGCAACGGCAAGAATAGGAACTATTTTAGTGAATATCAATCCAGCCTACAGAACTCATGAACTGACGTACGTACTCAATCAGTCTGAAGTCCGTTTTATTTTCTCTTCTTTAAGCTTTAAAACCAGCAATTATAAAGAGATGGTTGAATATGCAAAAGAAGTATGTCCAACCCTTGAGCACGAAATATTCTTTGATGAAAACTGGGAATACTTTGTGAATAACGGGCAGGAAATTTCAGATGAAGTGCTTCACAGTTTTGAAGAGCATGTACAGTTTGACGATCCTGTTAATATCCAGTATACTTCCGGAACGACCGGTTTTCCGAAAGGGGTTACTCTTTCCCATCATAATATTCTCAATAACGGTTATTTTATAGGGATCAGACTAAAATATACTGAGAAAGACCGTGTCTGCATTCCTGTACCCTTTTACCACTGTTTTGGGATGGTGATCGGAAATATATGCTGTACAGCTCATGGAGCCTGTATGGTAATCCCCAATGATAGTTTTGATCCGGAGATTACCTTAAAAGCTGTTTCGGATGAAAAATGTACTTCCTTGTATGGAGTACCCACTATGTTTATTGCTGAACTGGCAGTAAAAGATTTTGACACCTATGATTTTTCAAGTTTGAGAACCGGTGTTATGGCTGGTTCCGTATGTCCTCCGGAAATTATGAAGAAAGTGGAAAGCCTGATGAATATTAAAGAAATGAGTATCTGCTATGGAATGACAGAAACTTCACCTGTATCTACTCAGACTTTAATAGGAACACCGCTGGAAAAACAGGTCAGTACTGTAGGAACCGTTCAGGATCATCTTGAAATAAAAATTGTGGATGAAAATGGCAGAACTCTTCAGCGTGGAGAACATGGTGAACTCTGTACAAGAGGCTACTCTGTCATGCTGAAATACTGGAATGATCCCGAAAATACAAAAAAAGTTTTGGATGATGCGCGCTGGATGCACACCGGAGATATGGCAGTAATGGACAAAGACGGCTATATTACCATTTCAGGAAGAATAAAAGACCTCATCATCCGGGGTGGAGAAAACATTTCGCCTAAAGAAATTGAAGATTTTTTATATACTTACACCAACATTCTGGATGTTCAGATCATTGGTATTCCCAGTGAAAAATTGGGGGAAGAAGTGATGGCCTGGGTAAAAGTGAGAAAAGGATTTACCATCAGCGCAGAAGAGCTGCAGGAATACTGCAAAGGAAGAATTGCTCATTATAAAATACCGAAATACTGGAAATTTGTAGATGAATTCCCCATGACTATTTCCGGAAAAATAAGAAAGGTTGAAATGCGGGAGATTTCTATGAAGGAGCTGGGATTGGATCATGTAAAAAGTAATCACTAAGATTGTGTAGTATAATTAAAAGCTCCAATCAATAATTTTAACTTCCTCTTCTTATCAATGAGCTTCATTTTCACCAACCAGAAATCAATAACTCTATTTTTTTTAAAAAAATAGAGTTATTTAACACACCAGCATGTGAAAAATATAGAAAACAAGAGCATTGCAGAAATTTAATTTTACTGAAAATTTAATGTGTATTTTTTGAAATAAACTAAAAAAAACAGTAAATACGATAAATAGAAAGAATATTTGGTAAAATTTTTTTTTATTTTTTTTCCTTGTCATGTGATTAATATGAAATAAAATAATATATTTACAAAAAAACTAACTCATGAAAATTCTATCGGTACTAGGTGTCCTTTTGCTTAGTATAAACCTTTACTCTCAAAAAATCTCAGGGAAAGTTACCGATGAAAGCAATCAAGCTATTTCTTACTGCTCCATAAATCTGGAGAATCTAAATACCAGCACAATTACCGATGTTAATGGTAACTATGCAATAGATATCCCCGAACATGCAAAAAAAAGTGACTATATCATATTTGAATCTAATGGCTATAACGATAAAAAAGTTACTGTACAAGAAATAACCACAGATGCGCATATCAAATTAGGCAAAAAGATTAATGTTATTCCGGAAATTAGTATAACAGGAAAAAAAACAAAAAATGAAGCACTGGGCAATACAAAAAGACCTATGCTTACCTTCTCTAAAATGTTTGATAAAAATGTTCCAACCATAGAGCAGGGACAAATATTCAACATTTATAAGTGGACAAAACTTAATAGCTATAATTTTTTTATTATTCCGAGTTCTAAATTCAAGGAAATTACTTTAAAGCTTAATATATATTCTGTAAAGGATAATTTACCACAGCAATCTCTACTTTATGAAAATATAATATTCAAAACGAGCACTACAGGCTGGCAAACCATTGATCTACAAAAATATAAATTAATTTACACGGGTCTTGATCAAGTGGCAATTACCCTACAGCTCGTTGAAAGCGTACCTCAGGATAATGTAGACTTCGTATTTGGAATCTCTGCAAAAAAAACATTATCTAATGATCTGCTGCTCCGCTATCAAAGTCAGGGAAAATGGGAAGCTAGTAAAGGAAGTTTTATCTCTAATATTGATATTAATTATATAAAAGATAAAAATGAAAACACTCCGAAGAATATAAGCCAAACAGTTAATAACACTGAAGATCAAACGCTTGTTGATTATTATAACAATAAAGAACAGGCCAAGAAAACTATGTATGGAAAAAATAAATCCGGAAAGTATATTGATCTCAAAAATGCTAAAATATACTATGAAGAATATGGAAGTGGAGAACCACTTGTACTGCTTCATGGGAACAATGGCAGTATATCAGATTTCTATAATCAGATTCCTGATTTGGCCAAACAATTCAAAGTAATTGTATTAGATACAAGAGGACAAGGAAGAAGTACAGATCTTTCCACGGAAGATTATACTTATGAAAAGTTTTCTGATGACTTACTTGCAGTAACAAAAGAACTTAACATTAACAAATTCAATATTGTAGGATGGAGTGATGGTGGAATTACAGGTTTATTATTTACTATTAATCATCCTGAATTAGTTAATAAATTGATCGTTATTGGAGCTAATCTCAATCCGGAAGGTATAGAAACTAAAACCCTGGATATGTTTAAAAAGCAACTTGAAATAAAGGATGCTCCTAACCAAAGATTAATAAAACTGATGGTTCAGCAGCCTCATATAGAGACAGATCAGCTGAAAACCATTAAAAACCCTGTTTTGGTTATTGCTGGGAGCAATGACGTAATCAAAGAAGAACACACGAAATTAATCAATAGTACCCTACCAAATTCACAGCTATTGATCGTTCCTGATGCATCCCATTATATTCCGTTTGAGAAACCAGACATACTTAATAAGTCAATCATCAAATTCTTAAAAATATAATTTAATTGATAATAAAGCGGAAACCGAAAAGCTAACGAGTAGGTACAAATTAAAATTTTTTAAACCATGAGCAAAAAGCTTACAAAAAAGTTAACTCTTAAAAAAGAGAAGTTATCTCAATTAAACTCTGAAGAAATGAAATCAGTAAAAGCTGGAAAAGAGCTAGTAACATCTGTTTTTGATTGTTCACACTGGACATGTACTGCTGGAAGCAGCAGATCTACTAACCTTTGCGTTTGTCCTGCTTAGTAAATCAGAAACATTTTACAAAAACTGTAGCTACTCCGTAAGGGGTAGCTGCTTTTAATAGCTCTATTATGGCAAATAAATTAAAAATAGGCCTTTTAGAATTTGGCATAAGAGAAAACTCGCTCAACAATTCTAAGAAATCATTATACGATATCATTGACTATGCTACAAGAGCGGATGAACTCGGTTTCTCAAGGTTTTGGGTTACTGAAAACTATTTTTCAAAAGCACACGACATGGCCTGGTCTACTCCTGAAATGCTGATTCCCATCTTATTAGGCTTAACAGAAAAAATAAAAATAGGAATTGCAGGAGTTATTTTACCCTTACAAAGCCCTTTCAGAGTGGCTCACAATTATAAGCTGTTATCCAGTTTATATCCCAAAAGATTAGACCTCGGGTTTGTTAAAGGTCTCGTTGGTGAATATGATCTTAAATATTTTAATGTGGATGTAGATAAAGATAATTATTTCTCATCATTTCTTCCCAAACTGGAATCTACGTTAAGCTTTTTAAGAGATGAAAGTGAATTTCTCAAAAAAGATTTAATTATTCCTCCTTACAAAGGAAATATTCCGGATGTATGGTATATGGGATCTTCACATTCAGGTTTAAAAGTGGCTTTAGAGCATGATCTTAATTTTGCACGATCCATATTTCATGGAGAATCAAACAAAGAATATCTGAAAGAAGAATTACAAAATTTCAGAACAGAATACAAAGCAAAATATGGGAAAGAACCATCAATGGTCCTTACTTTTTCAGGTTGCTGTCATAAAACAAAACAAAAGGCGATCAACGTTGCTAAAAAAAGTACCAACAACGATATAAGCAACATAAGCCTTGTAGGAGACGGAAGTTTCTTTCAGGAAAAACTGCTGGAATTTAAAGAACTCTACGGATATAATGAATTTATGTTTAATAATATCTCGAGATCACACAAAGATTCCTTAACAGCTATTGAAATATTAAGCCAGTATGTATAAAGATAAAATTGACTTTTTTTTGACCCAAATTTCAGAAAAATGTAATGAAGACAAAGGTGAAAATATTACGTTTAGTCTGGGAAACGGGTATTATTCATTATTTTACAACAATGATGTTGAGATTGAAAAAATTGAGGATCTTATTGACATGGCGTCAGAAGCTTCTTATTCATCATTTGCTACCGGAAGCTTAGCCATCATCTACTTCATGAGACTTCTGCATAATTCCAATATTATTACGGATGAAGACATTGAAAGCATAGAAGAAGATTCTATTGAATTTTTCCTGGAACTGCTTTCTGCCGCTGCAGACAAAAAAGAGTACGATTTATTCACAGGTCTGATTGGGTTAGGAATCTATTTTCTTGAAATTCAAAAACTGGATGCCGTTGCAAAAATAGTGTCTCACATAGACCATTTAAAACATGAAAGAAACCAATCCTTTTTCTGGATTGATCATATAGTAAAAGAAGACAATATCATTGACCTTGGTCTTGCTCACGGCCAGCCTTCTATCATATCCTTTTTAGCCGAATGCTATCATAAAGACTGTGAGAAGGAAACATGTGCAAAACTGATCAGGGGAAGTGTCAACTTTCTAAAGGAACTTTATGAAGAAAATAAAGATGTACAATTCATATTTCCTTCAAAACTCAATATCGCCACAGGAGAGAAACAGTTATCGGAAAGACTTGCATGGTGCTATGGTGATTTAGGAGTTGCAATAAGCATCTGGAAAGCTTACACCGTTTTACAGGATGAGGAGCTGAAAACGATGTGCCACTCGATGATTTTGAATTTAACAAAAGTAAAAGCAGACAGATCCGGGGTTTTTTATAGTCAAAAAAATGAGTGTATAGACACGGGAATATGCCACGGAACATCTGGAATTTCTCATATATTCAATAAATTCCACAGGATATTTCAAAATGAAGAACTGAAAAAGGCTCACGATTACTGGATGTCTCTAACCTTACAACAACTGGATAAAGGAGCAAAATTTCCTTTCGATCTTAAGAATGACGAGTGGGCAGAACATACAGGACTTCTGGAAGGTATTTCCGGAGTAGGAATGGTATTGCTGGATTATCAGTATCCCGATAAAGCCAAAGATTGGGACAAAATTTATTTAATGAACATAGGATGAAATACAACGATATAGAAAAACTTAACTTTTACCTGCTGAGAACCCCTCTTCTTCCACAGAAAAACATTGATCAGTGGGAAGAGGACATCCATACAGAAAGTTTCCGTAATACCATTTATTTATCATCACCGGATTTATATGAACAGCTTATCAACCTGGACGAAAAAAAAATGTCCAAAGAAAAAGCGGATAAAATAAAAAAATCTCTGTTAAAATATTGGCTGAGAACTCATTTCAGAACCATCCCTTTCGGCACCAATGCCGGTGTAAGTATGGGCGAATGGAGTGACAGCACTCATATTACCCTGGATAAAGATCAGGATAAAATATTTGCAAGACTGGATATGCAGCTTTTGCATGATATTACGGTAAAGCTGGAAGAAAATATGCAGGTGAGAAAAGTTTGTAAATTCTATACCAACAATACCATCTACAGCACTAAAAATAAATACCGTTATATTGAGCCTACCATCAAGGATTCAGGGTTGAAGTATGAGATTATTTCTACCGAAAAAAACAAATATCTGAATTCAATCATAAAAGCCTGTCAGGATGGTTTAACGCTTTCAGCAATCATAGAAATATTAGTTAATCAGGAAATTTCTTATGAAGACAGTTTCGACTATATCAACGAATTGATAGATTCAAAAATTCTTGTCAGTGAACTTTCACCAAAGGTTACTGACAAGAATTTTCAGAATTTTATCTATCAGTTTTTAAAAGATTTGAAAATTCCAGCGGATGAAGAAAACAAAGAGACTGCAGAACTGATCCAAAGCCTGATTACTATCTTTGAAATTGTACAGAAAGCTAACGAAACCAATAGTACATTTCTTGCTGTTGATCAGATTTCTGAGATATTAACCTCAATCGGGATTAAAAATCACAAAAAGAATATCCTTCAGACAGACTTACTGAAAGGGAAAACATCCAATACACTGGATAAAAATATTTTTAAGGACTTTAAAAAAGTACTTTCTACAGTCTTTCAGATTGGAGCTGCAGATACTATTGACGCTCTGGATAATTTTAAAAAGGAATTCATCGCAAGATATGATCAGCAGGAAATTCCGATACTATTGGCTCTTGATCCGCTTTCAGGTATCAGCTATCCTTTACATTCGGATAATGAAAATTCTAATTTGACAGACGGAATTCAGTTTAAATCTGAAAATACTACCAACATTATTCAGGGATCTTTGAAATGGAATCAGTTTTTAGGAGAAAAGCTCATTAATGCCCTAAAAAATAATGAAGATGTAATACAGATTATACAAGAAGAAGTTTCTCCCTTTTTAGAAGAGAATAAAAACATTCCTTTTTCAATGTCTTCATTGGTCCATATCTATGAAGATCAGGAAGGAAAACCTTTTATTTTCCATAAATACAGTGACGGACCTTCATCTTCTACCTACCTGGGACGTTTTTGCCATATGGATGATCAGTTGGAGGCATCAGTAAAAAATGCACTGTTGGAAGAAGAATCTTTCTTTGACGGGCAGATCATTGCTGAAGTGGTACACAATCCGCAGCCAAGGGTTGGAAATATTACAATCAGACCTCATCTGAGAAAGTATGAAATACCAATCATCAACCGCCACAATACTGATGGCGAGCCTATTTATCTGAATGACATTATGATTTCTGTGAAAAATGACAGAATTGTTCTGCGTTCTAAAAAATATAATAAAGAAGTTATTCCAAGTCTTTCATCTGCACATAATTATAACCTGCATAAAGTACCGATGTATCATTTTCTATGTGATCTTCAGTACCAGCACACAACGCCTTCCTATAACTGGAACTGGGGTATGTTTGTTAATTATGAATATCTGCCCAGAATAATGATCAATAATGTGATTCTGTCCAGAGCATCGTGGTTGTTGGATTATGATAAAATTTTCAATGGAAAAAAAGCTTCTATTCAGGTTTTCAAAGAGTATTTAAAGGAGAAAAATATTCCTGAAATCTGTGTTTTCACAGAAAAAGACATGGAACTTCCTGTATTTACAAACAATCCTCTTTCTCTGGAAATACTTTTTGACCATTTATCAAAAGAAAAACAGATAAGAGTTTTGGAAAACCTTTCCAGTCAATACAAAACTGTTACTAAGGATGCTAACGGAAATCATCACAGCAATGAATTCCTTATCCCATGGAATAATTTCAGCAGCAAAAAGAAAGATAAACTAACCCTTTTCCCTGTAAAAAATACAGTGACCCGAAATTTTGTTCCGGGAAGTGAGTGGCTTTTCTACAAAATTTATTGCAGCACAAAGGTTTCGGATCAGATTATTAAAGATACCCTCTATAAATTTGCCAGTGGACTTGCTAAAAAAGGAATTATAAAAAAATGGTTCTTCATACGTTACAGTGATCCGGACATGCACATCAGAATAAGATTTCTGACAACTTCACAAGATCATATTCTTTCTAGCCAGATTTATCAGTTGCTTGACAAATATCTTACCCGGGAAATGATTATCCATAAAATTGTTCTGGACACCTACAACAGGGAGATTGAGCGATATGGTGAAACCACAATAGACCAGATGGAAAGTATTTTTTACTTTGACAGTGAATGCGTCTGCCAGTTACTGAAAGAAGCCGAATACACCGAAACTCCCATCTGGAAAGCTGCCGTTGCCGGAATCAACCGTATTCTTGATGATTTCGGTTATAACATGACAGAAAAAAGGGACATTCTGAATCAACTTGCCAATGGATACGGAAGTATGCTTGATGACAATTCTAAACAGACATTAAAAGATAAATACAGAGATCACAGACATCAAACCCTGGAACTTTTGGCAGGTAAAGATGAGTTCTCAAAGATCCTGGATATAAGATCAAAAAAAACAGCCCGTTATATTGCTGAAGTAAAGGAACTACAGTCTCAGCAAATGGTAAAATCATTAGTAGTAAGCTATATTCATATGTTTATCAACAGAATATTTGCTTCAAAGCCTAATATCCATGAGTCTGTTTTATACTACTTCTTACACAAAAGCTATGACTCATTACTAAATATAAAAAAACTGATGTAAGATGACCAGAATCGCATTAATAAACTGTTATTTTGGCAAAAGCTGGCCTGAGTATTTCAACCATTTTTTATACAGCTGCAAATACAATCCGGATGTTGATTTTTTATTATTCACCAACCTGGAAGCGCCTTTTCATTTACCGAATGTTCATTTTATAAAGATCAGTAGTCTTTCTGAATTCAGCACAATAGCAAGCGAAAAGCTGGATTTATCCATCAACATTCTGGATGGTTATAAATTGTGTGATTTTAAGCCTGCTTATGGATTAATATTTCAGGATTATTTAAAGGAATACGACTTTTGGGGATATTGTGACATTGATATTATTTTCGGGAATATCCGGTATTTTATCACAGAGAAATTATTGAAAAAATATGATGTTATTTCACCCCACAAAAATTACCCTGCGGGATTCTTCACCCTGTTGAAAAATAATGAACAGTGCATTAATCTTTTCAAACAGAGCAAAGATTATGCGCATATTCTACAGAATACACGTCATTTCTGTTTTGATGAATGTAACTTTGAGTTTAATCTTGTTCATACCAAAGATATTACTGAGATCCAAACTGAAATTGAAAGTTTCACTCTTGTTGTAAGGAAGCTGGAACTTCAAAAGGAAATTAAATATTATCATAAAAACATCGTTCAGGAGTTTGTTTATTCCAATGTAACCCATCACTGGGTAGAAGGTAATATTTTCAATACCGTAACGGAAAAACAATACCTGCTGATTCACCTTATCAATCTTAAGGATAATCCGTATTTCTTTATAGATCCTTTTGAAGCAAAAGGCAATTTTTCAATTTCTCCACAGGGAATTCATTATAAATCTAACAAAATATCTTATCCTTTAAAAAAGATCAGAAGAAAAATAGAGAGTAGAATAACCAATACCCGTTACAGATTTTTATTTTGGAAATCCAGGCTTCTTGCTTACAACCAAAAACAACATGTGAATTTTCTGGAAGAACAGTCTTACAAGATCGGAAAAACCCATATTACCTTTTATCCGCAAGACAAAAATAAACTAATCATTATTAACGAAAGTGAAAACGCACTCTATTACAATCAGTTTTCTCTTTATAAGCTTAAGGGCAATCAATGGATAGGGATAAGTAAAAAGAATATCAGTACGATTGATTTTCATTATAAAAACGAAGAAAATATCCCCTATAAAATAAGCATAAAGAACATAAAGAATCACATCACAGAAAATGCCTACTATATTTATTAAAAAACTTCAGCATTTATGATTGCAAAATATGAGTATCTCCTGTCCTTTAATTTTTTGTTGAAGAAATTTGTACAGCAGCATAAAAAAGCAGGAAAAATAAAAGACTATACCCTACCGCTCGAAGATTATAACTTTTTTAGCTTTTACAATATACTACAAAATGATTTTGATATTGAGGCAATGGTAATAAGGCTGGACGAGTGGGAAGATATTGAAGAACTGAGCTTTCCCGCTATTGCTTTCTTAAAGATCAATGGAGGAATTTTTGTCCTGTTGAATGATTATAAAGATGGAAAAATACATTGGGAAAGCAAAGAATATGGAAAACAGGTCAATACATTCAGTCTGTTTAGAAGAATAAGTGACAATATATTTCTGATTTCTTAGGCGTATCAGATGAATTTAAAATACAATAAAAAAGGTGAATAGATCTATTCACCTTTTTTATTTTTATCAACTTAAAGTTCTTTTCTTAATCTTGCGACAGGAATATTGAGCTGTTCACGATATTTTGCAATCGTTCTTCTGGCAATATTATACCCCTGTTCCTTCAGAATCACCACTAATGCATCATCTGTAAGCGGCTTTCTCTTATTTTCTTTGCTGATAACTTCCTGAAGATGGGTTTTGATCTCTTTGGTAGAAACCTCTTCTCCATCATCATTCGTTAAGCTGTCTGAGAACAGATCTTTTAAATATACAATACCGTTAGGAGTATCTGCATACTTACTTTTTACCACCCTTGAAATGGTAGAAATATCAAAACCTGTAATATCTGCAACATCTTTTAGAATCATTGGTTTCAGCGACTTTTCGTCTCCGGTAATGAAATAATCCTTCTGGAACTTTACAATGGCTGTAATCGTCTGTAATAATGTATTCTGACGCTGGTTAATGGCATCAATATACCATTTTGCAGCATCCAGCTTCTGTTTGATAAATAAAGCTGCCTGCTTGTGTTCCGATGAGTTTTTATCATGGGAATAGGTGGTCAGGATATCTTTATATTCTTCGGACACTCTTAATGTAGGTGCATTCTTGCTGTTCAGCATAGGAACTACCTGCCCGTCTTTCACCTGAATCACAAAGTCCGGAATAATTTCCTGATTAATGGTAATCGTCTGGGTATCAAAATTCCCTCCTACTTTCGGAGATAATTTTGAGATTTCATCCAGAGCATCTTTAAGATCATCTTCTTCAATATCATATTTCTGAATGATCTTGTTATAATGCTTATTGGTTAAAGCTTCAAACTGATGTCTTAAAATATTGGCAGCCAAAGAAACAGCTTTATCAGAGCTTACTTTCTTTTCAATCTGTAATAAAAGACATTCCTGCAGACCTCTTGCTCCTACTCCTGGCGGATCCAGCTTCTGAACATAATTTTCAAGGATATCCTCTACTCTTTCTTTAGTGGTATAGATTCCCTGTGAGAAAGCAAGATCATCAACTATTGATTTAATCTCTCTTCTCAGATATCCGTCTGTATCTAGATTCCCGATAAGGTATTCTGCAATCTTAAGATCTTCATCATTGATATTTACCAAATGAATCTGTTCTGTAAGATAATCATATAAAGACTGTCCTTCCGTTAAAAGACTCTCGTTATCAAATTCTTCATCATCCGGAGAGTAGTTGCTGGATGCGGTTTTATAGCTTGGTTCGTCGTCATAGATATATTCATTGACGTCGAAATCTGTCTCAATGCTTTCTGTACCCTCATCCTGATAAGCATCTTCCAGAGAAGAATACTCATCTTCCTTGGAATCTTCTTTCGCAATTTCCAAAGCTGGGTTTTCTTCTAACTCTCTTTCCAACTCCTCTTCAAATTCAAGAGTATGAAGCTGAATAAGCTTCATCAACTGGATCTGCTGAGGGGCCAGCTTCTGTCCTAATTTGAGTTGTAAGTGTTGTTTAAGCATATTCTTATTTACGTTTTAACATAACATATTCTACGAATTTAATAAATTTATTTGATAAAAAACACATTTAGCATGATTTTTGCATTACTTATCTTAATATAATAAACTATTAAATAATAAAAAAAGCCTTAACTTGTGATTAAGGCTTTTTTTATTGTTCTAGAATTCAGCGCTTTTCGGCGTTCTAGGGAAAGGGATTACATCTCTGATGTTCGTCATTCCCGTTACGAAAAGAACTAATCTTTCCAATCCTAAACCAAAGCCTGCATGCGGTACAGAACCGAATTTTCTGGTATCAAGGTACCACCAAAGCTCGTGTTCATCTACGTGCATATCTGCCATCTTCTGTTTCAAAACATCTAATCTTGCTTCTCTCTCTGATCCGCCAATGATCTCACCGATACCAGGGAAAAGAACATCCATAGCGGCAACGGTTTTGTTGTCATCGTTCAGTTTCATATAGAAAGCTTTGATTTCTTTCGGATAGTCAAATAATACTACCGGGCTTTCAAAGTGTTTTTCAACAAGGTATCTTTCATGCTCAGACTGAAGGTCTGTTCCCCATTTTTCAACCGGGTAAGCAAATTTTCCTTTTTTGTTTTCTTTAGAGTTCAATAAAATTTCGATGGCTTCTGTATAGCTTACACGCTTAAAACGCTTAGCGACAACATTCTGAAGTTTTTCGATAAGACCTTCTTTTGCTCTTTCTTTTTCCGGTTTTGTCTTTTGTTCTTCCGCAAAACGGTTGTCTAAGAATTCAAGATCATCTTTACAGTTATCCAATACATACTGGATCACATATTTTAAGAAATCTTCCGCAAGGTCGATATTGTCTTCAAGGTTGTTGAATGCCACTTCCGGCTCAATCATCCAGAATTCTGCAAGGTGTCTTGTGGTGTTAGAATTTTCAGCACGGAAAGTAGGTCCGAATGTATAGATTCTTCCCAATCCCATTGCAGCAGTTTCTCCTTCAAGTTGTCCTGAAACGGTAAGGTTTGTTTTTTTACCGAAGAAATCCTGTGCAAAATCAATTTCACCATCTTCAGTTTTCGGCATGTTATTCAGATCAAAGTTGGTTACCCCAAACATTTCACCTGCTCCTTCTGCATCAGCTCCTGTAATTACCGGTGTGTTGATATAGAAAAACTGATTCTGGTTGAAGAATGAATGAACGGCAAAACTTACTGCGTGACGTACTCTGAATACTGCTCCGAAAAGGTTCGTTCTGAATCTTAAGTGAGCCTGCTCACGAAGTTTTTCAAGACTGTGTTTCTTAGGCTGAAGAATTGTACTCTGAAGTTCTTCCGTAAAGTTATCTCCTAAAATAATAATTTTTTTTGCGATAATTTCCACAGACTGTCCTGCTCCCTGGCTTTCCACCACTTCTCCTACTACTTTCAGGGAAGAAGCTGTACTTATATTCTTGATGATGGCTTCATCAAAATTTTCGAAATCAACAACTATCTGCAAATTATTAATCGTAGAACCATCATTAAGCGCAATAAAGCGATTAGCACGGAAGGATCTTACCCATCCGTAAACTGTAATGTCATGATGTAATACTTTCTTGTAATCCTTTAGGACTTCTTTGATCGTTTGCTTTTTCATTTGTTGATGATAAATTTTTTATATAAAAATTAATGTCTGCAAAGTTACAAAAAAACAGCGCAACTTGATGATTGCGCCGTCTTTAAAAATCATTTAACAAGTATTTAAACTTTCTGTTCAGGAAATTCACCTTTTCTTCTGCTGGCTCTTCTTCATTTTCAGGTACATTTCCACTCAATATTATCCTGAACTTCAATAAAATCCGAAATACCCGGAATGAACACACTTACACAATCACTTTTAAAAGAATAAAATATGATTTTATTCTGAGTTTTCATGGAATTAGTCTATTGTAAATGGTTATTAGTTTTTAAGTGATACGTTTGTGGTCATTACCGGGTCTTACATCCATTTTTAGACTATACTATACTTTTAAACTGTGGCGGATTCACCGGATTTATATTGTTTAATGATTTTTAAATGATCACTACACTTTACATCTTTAAACTCTGAACAATTTCTTCATTATTTATATTTTAGTTTTATTGGTTATTTTTTTAGTTTTCATCCTCTTCATTAATAATTTTTATGATACAATTCCTGACTTGTTTTTTAAAATGATCAACATTTTGGAACTGATATCTTGTATTGTGCACATACAAAATAAATGGTTGTGTTTTTACCTGAAGCAAAGATGCAGGAAGTGGAAGAATGACACAAGGGAATGCTTTATAGATTCATAAATTTATATACCTAAAAACATGAATTTATAAACAATAAACAACTAAAAAACAATAGATTAAACTTAATCCAAAGACATATTTTCAATTTCTTTCAAGTAGACAGAAAGTGGTGTTCCCGTTCGTTTTTTGAAGGCTAAAGTGAAAGCCTGCTCATTATTATATCCTAATTCTTCGGCAATAAAAGGAATTTTATAAGACCTGAATTTTTTGTCGTTGGCCAATCTGCTGATGGCATAATCAATACGAAGATCATTGAGATAGGTTGCAAAGTTTTTCCCTTTGTAAGTATTGATAATTTCTGACAGGTATTTTGAGTTTGTTTTTATTTTTTTTGCCAGACTTCCCAACGTAATTCCTTTATTCAAAAACTGATCTTTGCTTTCAAATATTTCAAGTTCATGTAAAATATTCCGGGCAATATCTTCAGAAATAGTTCTGGATGTTTTATCTTCTGGATTTTCTGGACTTTCTGAGACAAGAGGTTCTGATGAAATTTCTTTATTCATTTCCCGGTCATTGTTTTTTCCTACCCTGTTTTCATTAACGGATTGAATAAGGTCCTGGGCGATCTTCTTATAGTTCTTTTCAGACTTTTTATATTTAAAATAAACGTTGATAAATAGCAAATGTGAAATCAACAAAAGGCTCAGCACGATATAAAAAAGGCTTTTTCTTTTGGTAAGCTCATTGGTAATGTCATCTTTCTCCTGCTGCAGCTCCGGAGTATCATATCTTCTGGGAAGTTCTCTGGAAATATACCTGAACTGATTATCCAGAACCTGATCCACCTTTAAAAACCGGTCTACATAATACAGCTGCTTTTCTTTATCATTATTTTCTTTATAATAATCAATCAGGTAAGTGTATACATCTCTCAGCTCTGGATAAATATAATTTGTTTTAAGAACCAAAGAATCAATCTTTCGAAACAATTCTGCTGCTTTCTCTTTTTCCTGAAGTCCTGCATAAGATTTCCCCAAATACAGAAGGGTATAATTATGGTTTCTTTTACTGCCATTATTTTTGGTGAAGAAATACTTTTCACACTTCAATAAACCGTTAATCGCTTTCTGATAGTTTTTCAAATGCAGATGATAATATCCCAGCAGCCCAAGGTTCTGATAATAACGGTAAACATCTTTATTTTTTTTGGAATCCAATAAGCCTTCCTGTATCAATGCATAAGCAGAATCCATTTTATTGATCTCTATATAGGCATCTGCCAGATTCAATTTCAGAGAATTCTTTTCATCCTGATTCATATAATCGGCATCATAGGCATAATGTTTCAGAACTTTTACTGTCTCGGCATGTTTTCCGATATAATTATTAAGATAGGCAATACTGGTATGCGCCATAGCAATCTGCCTTTTATTTCCTTTTTCTTTTGCATATTTTAATCCCAGGATATAATTGTTTAATGCAGCCTGGAGATTATTAGTTTTAAGATACAGGTTTCCTCTTAACAGATAGATTCTCGCCGGATAGATATTTTCTTTTGAATTTCTGGTGATGCGTTGTAAGCTGTCAAGGTATTTTAATGCATTGGGTAAATCTTCCTCAAAATGAATCATAACATATCCCTCAGCAATCTGGGTCATATTTTTTTCAGATTTTGCCTTTTTAAGATAAGAACCAGCAATACTTTTTGTACGGTTCGTATCTCCGGGCAAAGCCTTATAGAATTCATCTTCCAATTCTTTATAAGTCCTTTTTTCCGGAATTTTTTTTTCAGCATTATTGGTCTGTGCATGAAAAAACACATTTCCAATAACCAATAACATTAGTAAATATTTTAATTTCATCACTCATCCTGGCTATATTACAAAAATATTATTTTTCTTCAGTAGATGCACCACTCCTTTTGCTTTTTTCCATGTATTAATCAATATTTTCGTTAAAATCAATGATGATAAATCAACAAAGAGAGAGTACATAGTGAAATTACACTCTCTCAAAAAATCACTTCCACTCTACTTTTCCTTCCATATAATATACCCTTCCCTTATCTTCATAAAGAAGATCATATCCCTGAGAGGTCAGATAAAAATGGCAGACTTTAGTTTCGTTTTTTTCTTTAAAATCTATAACTGCAGGACACATTTTCGCCTGATCCATTTTCTTCACCATTAAATCAAAATTTTTCTGAATATTTTTCCTGCTGTACAGTGATAGCATCCGGTCATCAATAAAGCGGATATATTTCAAAGATGAAAGTGGATAAGTAATTAATTTAAAAGGTTCTCCCGCAAGCCTGGCAGCATTTTCATTGAAAAAATTCGTCATTGAAAGGCTGTCTTTTGTAATATTCTTCACCACACTTGATTCATATCTTTTCCCATCCGAAAATTCCATACTGTAGATCGCTTCCATTTTAATGGCAAAACCTTTCCCGGATTTTCTTAAATCTGTCAGATCTGTAAATTCTTTTCCTTTTTTAATGACAATCAAAACATTCCCTTCTCCAAAATCACAGTCATAATATTTTTTATAATCAAAAGGTTCTTCTGTTTGGGTATTCAATGTATCAACTGCTGTATTTTGTGAAAAAATACGGACGGACAGCATCAGTGAAAATAATATAAGTTTATAATTTTTCATAGTTGAATTATTTATGAGTTAAAAATCATTTAAAAGACAAGGTTAATTCCTATTCCGAAGCGAAATCCTTTAATGGGAAATGGTTTATACGTATGATATTCAAAGTTGTACCCGAATTCTGCACAAAAGAAATGATAAAAACTGATTCCCGCTTTGGGTGAAACCGCATAAGGCGAAACTCCTGCTCCCGCATACAAAGAGGATACTTCGGCACCGTCCCGGAACGAAACAACTTTTCTGAAATAATCAAACTCCGGAATGACCAGTAGTTTTCTTTCATCCCACCAGTTAAAATGACCTCTTAAGCTGTAGTAGTTCTTATCCCCATCAGTCAGTTTTGTTCCTATGGACAAAAATGCTTTATTATCCATTGAAGTTCCTTCAATTCTGGTACTGAGAAGAATGACCAGCCATTTTTTTTCTTTAACTTCTTCAAATTGAGCCTTCATAAAGCCAGAAAGAAATAGTACTGTAATGATAACAAACCTTCTCATAGCGTTTTATCTACTTTTTGTTTCTTAAAATTCCAGTTGATCAAAGGAAGCTTTCTTCTTCCATTCTCATTCCATCCTCCAATTTGTATTCCTCTGAAATCTTTACATTGATTGTACAAACCGATCTGTATTCCCCGGCATTTCTGCCCGATATTGGCCAATGGCGCTACAGAAACACCTTTCATCTCATGATGCAGATTAAAAAACGGAGAAACAGACACCCCATTCGTCACAGCATACGTATTGATATTACTCGAAACATTGATTTCCAGCCCATTGGTTACCGTAGGTTCCATATTGATGAGCGATAGCTGCAGTCCGTTAATGGTATTCATTTTTTCACGGGGAACAATTACATAATCATCATTAAGATTCCAATGATCAGGCTGTAAAGTAAAAAGCATGAGTGGTGGAAGAAAAATGCCCATCACATTAAAACCCATTCCTAATCCGTTCACTTTTTTAGGTTTAAAATGATCTTCCTCATCATAATATTTAAATAAAACTCCATTGACATTTCTCACATTTTTTGAAGGTGAAGCTGCAATCAGTCTTGGTTTCAAAGAATCTAATTTTAGACTGTCTGATGCATAAGCCAGACTATTGATTAAAAGACCTGCTACTAATAAAATTCGTGTTTTCATAACTCGTTATTTTAAATTACAGATCAAAATTATCCGCAGAAGACTCAGTTTCGAATGTGAAAAAAAATTAAAAAAAACATTCTGTTTGCGAAAATCGCAAAACGTGGGGTTGAAAGCAGGAAGAAAGAAGCCGGAAGTCACTTTGAGTGATCAATAGTAATAGTGATTATAAATCCAATTACTTTTAAATTGTTATTGATCTTTTCGACCTCTGATACTTCGCTTCTCGCAACTTCAAGCTTCCGTCCTTCTCAACAGAAAATCAACAACTCTTTCCACAAAAAATACTACATTTGTGAAAATCACAAAACTATGCACCAGGAAGCTTTATTGAAGGAAATCCGAAGAAAAATTGGTGAGAAATCTTTAAATGATGAGATTGCCAACATTCTTAACATCAGCTATGATGCAGCTCACAGAAGGACTTCAATGAAAGCCAAGTTCAGTTTTGAGGAAGCTCTGGAACTCGCAAAATATTATCAGATCTCTCTGGATCAGTTTCTGGGAACGGAAAATCAGTTGGTGGTCAAAAGAACGCAACCTGTAAAAACCACCGAAGATCTTTTAAATTATTTCGAGAACTCTTTGAAAATTTTGAATGTTTTTCAGAACATCACCAATTCCAAAGTATTTTATTCTGCGAAAGATATCCCGTTTTTTTATACTATTTCAGATTCAATGCTGTCTCGTTTCAAGTTTTATGTCTGGATGAATTTATTGAACCAGGATAAGTTTTTAAGTCCGTTTCATGAGTTTACGATGGAATACCATTCTGTAAAAAACGAGATGCTGAAAGATCTTTATGATAAACAAAACGTAACGGAAATATGGAATGACACCACCATTATGAGTGCTTTAAGACAAATTTCGTTCTATTATGAAATGGGTTTATTAAAGAAAAATGATGTGGATCTTATTCTGGAAGATCTGAAAAAATTACTGGAAGGGCTCGAAATCAAAACACTTGAAAAAACTAATTTTCAGATCTATGTGAATGATTTAGTCATTTTAAATAACAGTATTTTATTTAAAAATGAAGAACAATGTTCCTTTTTTGTACCTTTCAGCATGTTCGGATATATGATGACCAATGATAAAATTACGTGTGAGGATTCTCTAAGCTATTTTGAGCATCAGATCAAAAATTCCAGATCGCTGAATGAATCCGGAAACAGGGAAAGAAAAATATTTTTCAATAAAATGTACGACCAGATTGACCGATTAAAACAAAATTTATCATAAAGACCTTCTATAGCTAACGAACTTTTGAGGGATATTTTTATGAAAAAGGGTATTTTAAAAAAGCAGGAAAGAAAAACCTATTGGCTTATTGTAAAAACTATTCGTCTTTCTTTGAAGGAACCAGAAAAACATCGATAAGACCTTCAGGAAGTTCCATTTTGATGGTTCTTTCTTCTCTGTCCACTTCAAGAATCCAGTCTTTGATCATAGGAATAACCACTTCTTTCCCATCAAGATTGGTAATGAAATACACTTGCGCTGTCTGATCATTTACAGATCTGATCACGCCACAATTGTTATCATCCTGATCAAAAATCTCGAATCCGATGATTTCGTGGTAGTAGAATTGTTTTCCTGAAAGTTTAGGCAGTGAAGCAAGTGGAAGGTAAACACTTTTACCCAACACCTGATCTACCATAGCCTCAGAAGAATTTTTGAATGCAAGATTCAGAGCATCCAGTTTGCTCCATGATGATTTTTCAATAAAAAATGGAACCAATAATCCGTTGATTTCAACGAATATTGATTCCAGTTTATTGTAAAGCTCGGGCTGATCGGTATCCAATTTAAGGATTACGTTACCCGCAAGTCCATGTCTGCGTGTGATTTTACCTAAAAAATAGCAATCTTCTTTACGCATAACAGGGTTTTTTCTTAAGCTTCAGTGTTTTCTTCAGTTTCAGCAGCAGGAGCTTCTCCTTCTGTAGCTTCAGCAACAACTTCTTCAGCAGGTGCGTTTGCAGCTTCTTCAGCAGCTTTAGCATCAGCTTCAGCTTGTGCAGCAGCAGCAACTCTGGCTTCGTTTACTTTTACTTCAGCTTCTAAAGCAGCTTTCTTAGCATCAGCTTTAGCTGTAGCTAAACCGTCTACTTTACCTTGTACTTTAGCATCTTTAGCTTCTACCCAGGCATTGAATCTTTTTTCAGCTTCAGCTTCATCAAAAGCACCTTTAGCTACACCACCTTGTAAGTGTTTTTTGTAAAGAGCACCTTTGTAAGATAAAATAGCTCTAGCAGTATCAGTTGGCTGAGCACCGTTGTTTAACCACTGTACAGCAGAATCAACGTTCAATTCGATAGTTGCCGGGTTAGTAATTGGGTTGTAAGTACCTAGTTTTTCGATGAATCTACCATCTCTTCTAGCTCTAGAATCTGCAACCACGATGTGGAAAAAAGGCTTTCCTTTTTTACCGTGTCTTTGTAATCTGATTTTTACTGACATAATGTTTGAATTTTACGGGAACTCGTCCCAGTTAAATATTTAAGAGTGCAAAGATAATAAAAAAGTTTGAAGTAAAAAGCTCTGAGTGAAAAGTTTTATAAATTCAAATTGTTTTTTTAACTAAACAGTGCAAAAGAGAAGACTGTTGAAATAATAACAGAAATTAAAACAGCCATAAAAACAACAAAATTATCTCTTGTCTTTCCTGTAATCCCATAGATCACCAAATAGTTGATAATATAAGCAGGTATCATCAGAAAAAATGAAAACTGTCCGGTAGATGTAATCACAGTCTTAAAAAAAAGACTTCCAGTAAAAGAAGCTATTACAAGTCCTAAAAGGCTTTTGAAAATTATTTTCTTATCTATCTTATCGTTTTCTCTAACTTTTGAAAACTGATCAAATTTATTCAGAATAAAAATCTTCAAATCGCTGCTGCCAATCATTTCTGAAGAAATACTTTCAAGGATAGCATCTATATTTTCTCCTTTCTGTACTTTTTTGTGTACTTCAAATGAAATTCTCCCCTTTTCTTTGACTAGTATTTTTCTGTATTCTGCTGCTTTTACAAATTCATCATAATTGAATTTCTGACTGATGGCCTCACGCAATTCATCATTGACTTTGCCCGTATGATCAGTCATATGAAGATAAGCAGCATGCAAATCTTCCTCATTATAATTTCTGTAAATATCCTTCATTTTACACTTCACCCATATAGAAAAGTCCCAGACATTTCTGGTTTTCCTCAATAGTAAGAGAGTTTTTCAACTCGTCTACAATTTTGGGAGAACTCCAGTAGCAGCCGATATTATTTGCAGTGCAGGTAAGATACATATTCTGTACGGCCATTGATGTGGCTGCTATTTCTTCCCATTCCGGAACCATACCACTGAAATTGACTACGATAGAAACGACAACATTGGCTTTATTGATTTTGAAACCAATATCATTGTATTTTTTTTCCAGGAAAAGTGGTTCGGGTGTAGTGGCTTTATAGATAGCCTGCATTTCTGATGCCAGCTGTGCTTTTTCTTCCCCCTTGAATATTTTGAAACGCCAGGGTTTAGTACGTTTATGATTGGGAGCCAATGTAGCAGCGTTTAAAATCTCCTCCAAAACTTCCTGCGGGATTTCCGCATCGGTATAATCCTTCGGAAAAACACTTCTTCTTTGCTCTATGATTTCTTTTAAAATGGATGCATTATTCATACCTGCAAATTTACAACATGAAATTCAATCCATTGCATTTAAAACATCAACTATTGATAGCTATTTTATAATTTTTATACGCTTTGTAATTACTTATGATAAAGGTTATAAGAATGATTAAGATCAATAATATCCCCAGCCATCTTTCATATTCTTCTCCTTCCACAGGATTCAGCATGTACAAGGCAATAAAACTTATAGCATACACCACTCCGGCCCTTATCCAATTACGGCCGGGATCTGGATATTCTTTTACCACACTTGTCTTGTTATAATTAAAAATTGGAAGCAGTTTATGCTGATCCCACACTACCAATATGAAAACAGCTATCATCATTAAAGATGTTATCATCCATGTTCCAGTAAAGGAGAGACTGATAGTAATGATCCATATATTAGTCAATATAGCCAGAAACATCAATGCTCCAAGTGTTGCGAAACGCTGAGTCATCAGTAGAATTCCGGCTGTTAGCTGTGCCAGTCCTAAGAAATTCCAATAAAAACCAGACCGATAAAGAGCTTCAAAGAAATACCCGATCGGATGATCTGTTGAAATTCTTGTGAACCTCTCCCCCAATAGCTTTACCAGTCCTGACGGAAAAAAAGCAAAGCCCACCAGATATCTCAGATGTATAATTACCCAATGATTGAACCTGCTGGTTCTTAAATTATCAAATTTCATGGTTATATATTTCTGATGTCCAAAATATTAAATAAAAAGAAAACTTCAAATAAATTTGAAGCTTTCTTTTATGATCCATTCATGATTTAGTTGTGAGGCAAAATTTGCTATGCACATTTATAATACTTCCACAATTTTCTGATGGATTTTGTTTAGGGTAAATTCATCGCTTGGTTTCATGCCCATCATTTTTTTTGCCATAGGACTTTCCGGAGATATCGCGTAAAACCTGTCTCCTTCAAAAAAGAATTCACCTAATGACACTGATATATAAAACCTGGCTTTGTTGGTGATAACCAGCGAGCCAAGCTGTACTCTTTCTGTAGCTGTATTCAGGACTTTTGCCATATTTATTTTAAGATCATTCAAAGCCCCCAGCTGTCGCTGCATCTGATAAATCTCCTCTTGCATCTCTTCTCTCATGCTGTCATATTTCGGAGTTTTTTTAATATCGCGGCTGGCTTCAAGGGTAAATTCAATAAAGTTTTTAAGCTTTTCAATTTTCTCTGCAATGATTGTCTTCACAAAGTCTCTGATATCACTTTTTTCAAATACAATCTTCTCCATACAATCGATTCTTTATATAAAGATAATATTTTTAGAATAATATTTCAATAACGTAATGGAAAATAACTTTTGAAAAATGGGCATTATCCGCAAAAATGAAAGTATAGAAGACTATGATTACACTCTATGAATAATAAAGCCCTGTAAACTTTACAAGGCTTTCTTATTATTTTTCGGCTAATTTCTTAAGATTATCCAGACCCTGACCAAACATTTTATCCATGTTATTATCCATCATAGGCTTCATAATCTTCATCATACTATTCAGTTCATTATCTATCATCCAGGTTACTCTGGTTCCATTCCCTTCACGAGTCAGCACAATATTAGCTTTTGCATCTCCTTCAAAAGGTTCTATAAAGTGAAGTTTTGTCGCCATTTTCTGATTAGGGATCAGTTCGGTAATAGATTGTTCACCTTCCCCTACATTTTTATCTCCTTTCCAGTGATAAGAATCTCCTAATTTATCTCCTTCTCCTGAATAGGTAATCACAATGTTTTTATCGGCTTTGGAGAAAGGATCCCATTGGTTATATCCTTTTAAGTTCCCCGTATAAGTCCATACTTTTTCCTGGGGTGCGTTGATGACAACAGATTTTTCATAGTGATAGTCTTTACTGAAAGCCAGCACAGCAATGACAGCATAGATAAGAATCAGTACGATGATGATACCGATAATTTTTAAGAGTGTTTTCATAGTCTATATATTTAAGGTTATTTATTTTAATGATGACTTTTAAATCTGTTTTCAAAATTAAATATTCCCACATCACTCCTTCTTTCCATATGACAAGATTAATTAAAGATAAGGTATTTTTGTCACAACTTGCCAGTGAGGCATTATTTTTGAGCATTTGAGCTGTGATTCCCAATGAATCATTACATTTACCTTATACAAAAAGATCCAAAAATGAATATTTTAACAGAAAAATTTAACACTCCATATCATTCAGCCCCGTTTGATGTCATTAAAAATGAAGATTATCTTCCGGCATTTAAAGATTTAATTCAACAATCTGAAGCAGAAATTGATGCGATTGTCAATAATTCTGAAGCTCCTACTTTTGAAAATGTTATTGAAGCATTGGCCTATTCCGGAGAACAGCTGGATGTGGTATCCAATATTTTTTTCAATTTAAATTCTGCAGAGACCAGCGATGAAATTCAGCAGATTGCACAGGAGGTTTCACCAATTTTAACGGAATATTCTTCAAAAATTTCTCAAAACGAAGCCCTTTTCAACAAAATTAAAAAAGTATATGATGAAAAGGAAAAATATAATCTGAATGAAGAGCAGGAAATGCTTTTGAATGAAACCTACAAAGGTTTTGTAAGAAGCGGTGCTTTACTGAATGAGGAAGACAAAGAAAAATTAAAGAAAATCAGCATGGATCTTTCTTTAAAATCTTTACAGTTCGGACAAAATGTACTGGCATCCACCAATGCTTATTTTAAACATATCACTAATAAAGAAGATCTTGCAGGAATTCCTGGGGCGATCATTGATCAATATGCTGAAGAAGCGAAAGAAAGGAATCTTGAAGGCTGGGTGGTCACTTTACAGTATCCAAGCTATATTCCATTCATGACCTATGCTGAAAACCGTGAACTGAGAAAGGAGCTGGCTTTAGCCAATGGTAAAAAGTCTTTCGATGGTGGTGAATTTGACAATCAGAATTTGATTAAAGAACTTCTGAATTTAAAACAACAAAAAGCTGAACTTTTAGGATATAAAAACTACGCTGATTTCGTTCTTGAAGAAAGAATGGCCAAGTCTCCGGTAAAAGTTTTGGATTTTTTAAATGAACTTCTGACCAAAGCAAAACCGTATGCTGATAAAGAAATTGAAGAATTAAAAGCGTTAGCAAAAGCTGACGGAATTGAGGAAATGCAAGGTTACGACCATGCATTCTATGCTGAAAAACTTCGTAAGGCGAAATTTGATCTTAATGATGAAGAATTAAAACCCTATTTTCCGTTAAACCAGGTACAGGATGCTGTATTCGGGCTGGCTGGAGAACTTTTCGGACTGACTTTTGAGGAAAGAAATGACATTCCGAAATACCACGACGATGTAAAAGTATATGAAGTAAAAGAAATTATAGCGGTTTCCAGTACAGGAAAGACAGAATCTGATTATAAGGCGTTATTATACGTTGATTATTTTCCGAGAAAAGGAAAAAGAGCCGGCGCATGGATGACCAGCTACAAAAACCAATACAAGCGAAACGGGGAAAATTCCCGTCCTCATATTTCCATTGTCTGCAACTTCAGCAAACCAACAAAAGATACCCCTAGCTTACTGACTTTCCAGGAAGTGACTACTTTATTCCACGAGTTTGGGCATGCACTTCACGGGATGATGGCAGATACTCAATATCCTACTCTTTCCGGAACTTCTGTGAAATGGGACTTTGTAGAACTTCCGTCACAGTTTCTGGAAAATTTCTGCTATGAGCCGGAATTCTTAAAAACTTTTGCAACACATTATAAGACCGGAGAAGTACTTCCTGACGAAAAAATTGAAAAAATTGAGCAGTCTAAAAACTTCATGGAAGGATATCAGACTTTAAGACAGCTAGGTTTTGGACTTCTGGATATGAACTATCACACAAAAGTGGCAGAACTGGAGAACGAAAGCGTTAAAGAGTTTGAAGATAAATATACCCAAGCAACCACTCTTTACCCTTCTAATGCTGAAACAGCAATGAGCCCAAGTTTCTCACACATTTTCCAGGGAGGATATTCTGCAGGATATTATTCTTACAAATGGGCGGAAGTTCTGGATGCTGATGCTTTCCAGTATTTCAAAGAAAACGGAATTTTTAATCCTGAGATTGCAGCCAAATATAAAGTATTACTTTCTTCGGGCGGAACAAAAGATCCGATGGAGCTTTATAAAAATTTCAGAGGTAGTGAGCCAAAAGTAGAAAGCTTGCTGAAAAGAGCGTTTGGATAATCAATAAAAACTGATTGAACAGATCAGGAAAATACAATATAAAAAGAACAGTGATTGCTGTTCTTTTTTGTTTTTCAATTTTTAGTGTCCAAAATATCTTATATATGGAGATCATTTTATCTTTTTTTCTATTAAATTTGATACCGGTCTTATGATACAATTTCCATTAAAATTATTGGAAGAAATATAATTCAAACAAAAAATCCATGAAAACATTATTAATTTCGATTCATCTCTTAGCTTACGAAGAAAACAGATGAATTAAAATTTAATTTTATCTCTTATAAAAATGAGTTATTCAATGAAAAATAAATTCAAGATTTTAATTTTAACTGTTCTCTTAAGTAATTTATCTTTTGCTCAAAACAATAAGGAAATTGCCTTACAAAAAGGTAATGAAGCGATTAAACTAATGGATGACGGGAAAATTGAAGAAAGTATTATATTGCTTGAAGAAAGTCAGAAATTAGATCCCGAAAACTTTAATTATCCTTACGAAATTGCATACGCTTATTATTTAAAAAAGGATTATAAAAAAGCAATTGAAATTGCGGAGAAATTGCAAAACTATAAAGATGTAAATGTTCAGCTTTATTCACTTTGGGGAAACGCCTATGACTATCTTAACAATCGTCAAAAAGCAATAGAAATATATGACACGGGAATTAACAAATTTCCCAAAAAAGGATTGTTATATCTCGAAAAGGGAGTTGTTTATGAATTAGACAAAGAATATAATAAGGCAGCTGCATCTTATCAAAAAGGAATTTCGGTTGATCCAGAATATGCTTCAAATTATTATAGAATTGCTAATCTTTATCTTAATTCTGATGATAAAGTTCCTGGTTTAATTTATGGAGAAATCTTTCTCAACCTCGAAAGAAATACTGACAGAACCAAAGAAATGAGTAAAAATTTATTTGATACTTATAAAAACTCGATCGTATTTGAAAACGGGCATATGAAAGAATTGAGTCTTTGCAAACAAATGAAAATGACTCCAACAGATAAAAGCCTTCCTCTATGTTTAATGTTTGGAAAATGGTTTATTTATGGATTATTAAATTCCAAGGCAGAAGAGTTCAATCTGGATGCATTATCCAAAATAAGACAAGAATTTTTAAAATCATATTTCAAAAGTGATAACAAAGATTATCCCAATATACTTTTCGACTATCAGGATTTAATGTCTAAAAAAAATATTTTTGATGCCTACAATCATTATTTATTTCAAATGGGAGCTCAGGAAGAGTTCTCAAACTGGCTTCAAAAAAATGAAGCTGAATATAATAAATTTGTAGAATGGTATGTTAAACGGGAAAATGGCATCAATATCAATGAAAGTAATTTTTTTCATTTTACCAACTAAAAAACAGTCTACCGAACTCAAGATGAGCAGGATTAATTATTAATAATAGTCTTCGTTAATATTAAACCATCTAAATTTCACATGACCACCCAAGAACAAATTCAGGACTATATCAACAGCCAACCGGAAGTTAAACGTAATGATATGGAGGAACTCCATCAAATCATTCTCGAACTCATGCCGGATTGCCAGCTGTGGTTCCTCGATGGTAAAAACAGCGAAAACAAGACAGTTTCCAATCCCAATATCGGATATGGATCATATACCATGCAGTATGCTGGCGGAAAAACAAGAGATTTTTATCAGATTGGAATGAGCGCCAATACAACAGGTATTTCCCTTTATATCATGAATATCAGTGATAAAACTTATTTATCTAAAACCTATGGAGAAAAAATAGGTAAAGCCAGCGTCACTGGATATTGTATTAAGTTCAAAGCATTGAAAGATATCAATATTCAAATCCTGAAAGCTGCCATACTGGATGGACTTAAAGAGTAAAAAGCTAAATTTGCACATTAAGTAAGCATTCATTCTGTAATTTTAAATAATGAGCACGATAACAACAAGATTAGAAAACGTAAAAAAACTTCAGGCTAAAAGATGGGAAAATGAAGACCATTGGGACACTTTGAACGAGCTTTTAGTGAAAGAATTAGAGGAAATTTTACTTATTGAACCTGAAAATACTTCAGCTTTAATCAATATTGGTGCTATTTATTCTGATATGGGAGAAAATGAAATGGCTCTGGAGTATTTAAAAAAGGCATTGGATTTAGGTTCCAAAGACAAAAATCTTTTTGTAAATCTTGCCATTGTTCTTGTTTATATGGAAAAACATCAGGAAGAGTATTTGGAATATCTTGAAGAAGCGGAGGATAAAACGGAAGACCCTCTCACTTTTAAAGCCTATTTTGATCCTGAGTCCCGTTAAAAATCAATTCATTAAAAACAAAAAATCATGTTACTAGCCATATTACTCCCATTCTTATCTTTCATGGTCCGTGGAAAAGTTCTCACCGGAATCGTATGTCTGATTTTACAGATCACTCTGATCGGATGGCTTCCTGCTGCCATTTGGGCTGTGCTTTCTTTAAATAATGCAAGAGCCGATAAAAGAAATGACAGGCTAATAAAAGCTATGCGGGAAAACAAAAGGTAAAGCCTACTCAAAACCAACGCAAACAACTGATTTAAAACCAATTAATAAACACCATCTATTATTTTCTAATTTTTGATTTATAATTTTCATGATAAAAACTTGCGAAACCGAAAAGTTGCATATACATTTGCAACCATATGGTTTCATTTAAAAATCATCATCTATGAGAAGAGATATTTTCCAGGCAATAGCAGATCCCACACGCAGGGCCATTATTGCGCTGATCGCAGTACAGGCAATGACACCCAATGCCATTGCAGAGCATTTTGATACCACAAGACAGGCTGTTTCAAAACACCTTAAAATCCTGACAGAATGTGAATTGGTGACTCAAAATCACCAGGGAAGGGAAATTTATTACTTGTTAGAAATTGATAAGATGAAAGAAATAGATCATTGGCTGGAACAATTCAGAAAAATCTGGGAAAGCCGTTTCGGGCAGCTTGATACTTTACTGACCACATTAAAAAGCCAGCAGAATAAAATTTAATACAACAACCAAACTATAAAATAGTATTATGAAACATCATCTTCAGTTCGATTTTCTTGCAGACAAAGAAAAGAACACCTTAACGATCAGACGTGAGTTTATGGCCAACCGACAATTGGTATGGGACTGCTACACAAAAAGTGAACTTCTGGACCGCTGGTTTGCCCCGAAACCACTGACCACAAAAACAAAATCAATGGAATTCCGTGAAGGCGGACACTGGCATTATGCTATGGTAGAGCCCAATGGAACAGAATATTGGGGCCGGGTAAGCTACCATAAGATCAACTCCATTGATTCTTATACTTCCAGCGATGCATTCTGTAATGAAAAAGGAGAAATCAACACAGACCTTCCTCAGGCAGAATGGGTAGTCAATTTCACGGATAAAAATGAAAACACCCTTGTAGAAACTATTGTCACCTATCAATCCTTAACTGATCTGGAAACCATTATCGAAATGGGTATGGAACAGGGAATGATAGCTACATTGGAAAAACTTGACGAATTATTACTCACATTAAACCCATAAAAAATGAGCCAAAAAATCACAGTTTCTGCTACCATTAATGCAGATGCAAAAAAAGTATGGAATTATTACACAAATCCCGAAAACATCACCCAATGGAACTTTGCTGATCCTTCATGGCAGTGTCCTTCTGCTTCCAATGATATGAAAGTAGGCGGAAAATATGCGGCAAGAATGGAAGCTAAAGATGGAAGCTTCGGTTTCGACTTTGAGGCTGTATATGACGAAATAAAAGATGGGGAAAGCTTTAAGTACAGTATGCCGGACGGAAGACAGGTACAGGTTGATTTTAAAGAAAAAGAGGGTCAGACCCATGTAGATGTAGCTTTCGATCCGGAAAACCAGAACCCTGAAGAAATGCAGAAAGGAGGCTGGCAGGCTATTCTTGATAATTTCAAGAAATATACGGAAGCCAATTAGAATATTTTCCATCAAAGATGGATACAAAGTTGGATGTTTTACATTCAACTTTTGTTTTTAAATGTTCAATTCTTTTATTCTTGTCAAGGTTTAAAATCTTGACAAGAATAGTTTCTTAGAAACTCACAACTACTTCTTTTTAAAAATAAAAATCTCAGATACTATATTGTATAGCATAGTAATATAAATAAATCATATCTTTGCATAACAAATTACATATATATGATTTCAAAAAAACTGATCACTGCTTTTACTCTGTTACCATTATTAAGCAATACAATGGATGCTCAGTTACAATCAAAAGGATATGAAAAGAAAATTGACAGTATTATTCAAACTGAATTCGGAAATAAAAATGAACCGGGAGGTGTATTTCTGATCACTCAAAACGGAAAAAACCTATACCGGAAAGCATTTGGTAAAGCCAATCTTGAACTCAATGTGAATATGACTCCGGACAATGTTTTCCAGATCGGTTCTATGACCAAACAGTTTACTGCCATAGCCATTCTGATGCTCGAGCAGCAAGGGAAACTCAATGTTAATAATCCTGTTTCCCAATACATCAAAGATTATCCTAACGGAGATAAGATCACTATTCATCATCTTCTGACGCATACTTCCGGAATAAAAGATTTTACGAAAATAAAATCGCTTTCTTCCATCGCTCAAAAAGAGATGAAACCTGAAGAGATGGTCAATTTTTTCAAAAACGAACCTGTAGATTTCGCTCCGGGAGAAAAATTTGATTACAACAATTCCGGCTACGTTGTTTTGGGATATATTATCGAACTTGTTTCGGGGATCACTTATGAAGATTTTATTAAGAAAAATATTTTTGATAAGGCAGGAATGAATCATTCCTATTACGCTTCCGACAGAAAAGTTATTCCTCAAAGAGCATATGGCTACCACAAAAAAGAACAGGGATTTGTAAATAAAACCGTTATCAGTTTCAGCATTCCGTTTTCTTCCGGTTCATTGATGTCTACGGCAGATGATATGCTGAAATGGCAGCAGGCTTTACAGCAAAATCTATTGCTGGATTCAACAGAAACTCAAAAAGCTTTTCAGAAATATAAACTGAATAATGGTGAAGAATTTACTTACGGATACGGATGGCATTTGAAAGAGATCAATGGAATTTCTGACCGCGAGCATGGTGGAAGTGTCTTTGGATTTAAAAGCATGGGTATTTACATTCCCAGTGAAAATATCTACGTAATTGGCCTCAGCAACTGTGACTGCCACTCTCCTACTGAAATAACCAGAAATATGGCAAAAGCCACTTTAAATGAAATTAAAACCTCATCAAAAAAACAATAAAAGCAGTATTTATTTTTTATGCCTCGTTTCAGGAAGAACATGATCCGGAACTTTAAAAATACAGATCATTACAAAAATCAGACAGAAAATATTAATCAGCAGAGCAACAGAGAAAGCATTGTTATAATGCTTTACAACAGGTTTTTCTCCAAGAAAATAATAAAAAATACTACCTACAGCAACTATTCCGACAATGGCTGCAATCTGCTGAAAAGTATTATAAACACCGGATGCATTCCCGATCAGCTTTTCAGACATTCCCGACAAGGCAATAGTAGCCAGCGATGGTATGACAGATCCTATTCCCAGTCCATGCAAAAATAACAGCAGACAGAAAAACGGAAAGCAAGTCTCCATTCTGAATAAAAACAACTGAAAGACAAGAACTACAATAATAAAGAAAAGTCCTGCTATCAGGGCTTTTTTGCCATATCTTAAAATCAGCTTTACTGAAAGAACGGAAGCCAAAATAAAACCCAATCCCTGAAAAACTATAATCTCACCTGCATCTAAAGGACTGATCTTTAATCCATTTTGAAAAAAGAGAGACAGAATATAAAAATAAGAGTCCAGCATGATAAAAAAGAAGGAAACCGCTACAATCCCCAGGTTAAAGTTTGTAAAACGGAACAGTTCAAAATCAATCAGATAAGAACGTTTATTGTGGATTCTTTTCTTCTGATCTTTTATAAAAATGAACAAAATTCCGGCTGAAATAATCATTAATAACCCATTCTTGAAATTAAACCCTTCATGCTCAGACATAGTAAAGGCATAAGTAGCACAGAACAATCCTCCAGAAAGAACTAAAACACCGCCGGCATTAAAAGACTGCTGTACAGAAATTTTAGACTCATCCAATAGTTTCAGGGTAAAGAAAACAGCCGGTAAACATATGGGAATATTCATCAGGAAAATAAGTCTCCAGGGTTCTTCTATCATTGTCAGAGACGAAAAATAACCTCCAAGAAACTGCCCCAGAACAGTTCCTATTCCAATGGTAATCCCATACCAGCCCATCGCTTTGATACGTTTCTGATGATCAGGAAACATAATCTGTATCATGGAAAGTACCTGCGGAGCCATCATAGCAGCGCTTATCCCCTGTACAAACCTTGAAATAACCAGCTGCTCCGCACCTGCAGAAAGCCCACACGCAATGGAACTGACCATGAAAGCTAATAATCCGGTGATATAGATCTTTTTTCTTCCGTACAGATCTCCCAATCTTCCTCCGGTAATCAGTAAAGAAGCAAAACCGATAAGATAAGCTGCAATCATAAACTGCATTTCTCCATGAGAAGCATGAAGGTCTCTTTGTATCGAAGGTATGGACACATTGATGATAAAAATATCCATTATCGTCAACAACTGACCCAACAATATCACCAATAATTTCAAATACTTATATTTCATTTTTATATAGATATATCTATTTTTAACGTATCAAAAAAAAGTTAAGGCAATAAACCCTGAACAATTTTTTTCACCTGGTCAAAAGCATCATTTTGTCTATTGATCGTGGATGTAACAACTGCTCCCTCTATTAAAAGGAAAATATTTTCTGCTATTAAATCAGAATCTATCTTCTGCACTTGAACTGCATATTCATTAACGAGTGTTCTAATCATCTCTTTTTGCTTTTCTTTATGCTGTTTAGCAAAAGCTGAAACGGAAGGATTACCTTCTCCTATTTCGGACACAATTTTAATGAAGTGGCACCCTGCAAACTTTGAGGTCTGCTGCAGTTTTTTTCTGTAATCAATAAGCCCCAAAAGTTTTTCTCTCGGGTTTGAAATTTTAGAGGTGCTGTTTTCAAACCCTTCAAACCAGCTAAGTTCCTCTTTGACAAGATAAGCCTGAAGAAGATCATTTTTAGATGAAAAGTGATTATACAAAGAACCAATGGCGATATCAGCTTCAGCAATAATCTGATTGATTCCCGTAGAATTATACCCTTGTCTGTAAAACAGATCTGAAGCAACCCTGATAATTCTTTCGCGCACTTTTTCTTTTTTCATCGTAAAAATTTTTACAAATGTAAATAAAAAATAGATAGGTCTATCTATTTTTTATAATTGAGATAAAATTCTATTTTAGATTCAGGAAATAATCTACTGACTGTTATCATACCTAAAAAAGCAGACAAAAAATGTGTTTTTGCAGTAGCAGAATTTGAAGAATCAGAAGGAAACAGAATTGCACTTCATAAAACGGTAAAATAGTCATACCATTCACAGCATATTAATTTTTTTAATACAGTTGACGCATATTTCGTATATTTAAACAACCATTTGAAATCTAATTTGGTAAATAACTATGGCAGAAGAACTTTATTTCATCAAGACCAATCCTACTATTGCCAAAATTAATTTGTACAATAAGCTCTGCCGTGAAGAAGAAAATATTCTGAAATTCCTTCAGCCTGAAGCGCAAAATACCCTTGAAACCATTAAAGAAAAAGTAAAAGATTCCGTTGAAGAACTTACTCAGGAAGAACTTCTGCTTATTTTCCAGTGGTTTCATCAAGTATATTCTTCAGATCACGAGGAAACCAAAACACAGCTTTTCATCAATGGTATTGATCTTTTTTATGAAATTCCAACAACTGTTCATGCCGAAAATTTCGTGCAGATTCTTTCAGATTATGAAAAGCTTCTGAAGCAGGACATGAATTACATGGTAGATGCTAAAAATTTTAATCAATTTCTGATCTACGGAATATTCCTCACAGAAATTCTCAACAGAGAACAGCATCAGGATAATATACTTTGTGAATATCTGAAACCGGACAACAAATCTTTATATCTCCTGGCAGAAAACCAATGTGGACTGAAAGAGCCTGATCATAAACAGATCCCGGATCTTCAGCATTACTTTACAGATCTGTATGATCTGACCAAATTTTACAAAGGTTCTATCATCAAGCTCGAGAATCAATAAAAATGAGGCTTTTTAAGTCTCTACAAGCATTCCGGGATTTTTCATGAGATAATCTAATGCTTCTTTCACAGCTTCTTCGGGACTTTTGGGATTGAATCCCAATTCAGTTTTGGCTTTAGAAATATCAAAATCCTGCTGTAACCCTGAAAACATGGCAATATCTTTTCGGGTGAGTATGGGTGGCTTTCCGCTTAGTTTTGCAGTCAATTCCATGATACCGGCAATTGTAAACAAGATACTCCTGGGAACGGAACGCGGAATATTCAGTTTCAGCTCCGGATAAAGGGTATTGGCCAGAATGGTGGTATCCGTGATGGTCATACACTTTTCATTGGCAAGGATATAACGTTCACCGGAACGTCCTTTTTCAGCTGCCAGAAAGCATCCTTCTGCAACATCTTTCACATCAATCCAGTTCAGGGTAATTTTTGTATCTACAGGAATTTTTCTATTCAAAATTAATTTGAGGACTCCATAGGAAACATTTAACGGTAAAAATGCTTTACTTCCAATCATAGCGGAAGGCAAGACGGAAACAATTTTTATACCGTGTTTTGCCGCCAGATCAAAAGCCAGTTTCTCTCCATCATTTTTAGAATTATAATACATATCTCTACGATCCGGATTATAACCGTTACTTTCTCTGGCAGGTAACTTTGTATAATCGAGTGCGGCAATAGAACTTACATACACTATTTTCTTTACGCCTGCTTCTGCAGCGGCTTCGATGGTATTCCGGGTACCATTGATATTAACGTCATAGATTTCTTTTTTGGGATCTTTAGCCCATAATTTAAAAGAAGCTCCTACCGCATAAAATGTTTCCACACCCTGAAGGGCTTTTACAAAAGAGGCCTTGTCGGTAATATCCGCCTGTACCAGCTCACAATCCAATCCTTCAAAAGGCTTTCTGTTCTTTGTATTTCTTACTGCTGCCCGTACCGGAAGTCCCTGTTTTAATAAAAATCTTACTAAATTATTTCCCAGATGTCCATTAGCTCCTGAGACAAGGCTTAGATTATTTTTTGTCATTGCATAAATTTTAATGCTGCAAAGTTCATCTTCCCGGAACCGGAACCACTTGACTTTTGTTAGTTAATTATTTTTCTCCGGATTCTGCTCAGACTTTCTGGCTTCATCCCTAAAAATGAAGCGATGTACCGGATAGGAACATTTTGAATAATTTCAGGATAATCATTCATCAGTTTCAGATAGCGCTGTTCGGCATTCAAAACAGATAATTCTCTGGAACGCTTTTCATTATAGGATATCGACTGTTGAAAAACTGAAATGCTAAAATCTTTCATAGCCTGACTTTGGCTGATCAAATGATCGAGATTTTCTTTGGAAATTCTCAAAAGTTCAGAATCAGTGACAGATTCTATCGTATTTTCTGAAACAGTACTGTTGATAAAATCGGAATAAGACGTAAAAAATCCCGGTGGACAATTGATATGTGTTGTCACTTCATTACCCTTTTCATCTGTATAAAAAAGCCTAAGATAACCTGAAACAATATAATAAAGATATTGAGGTACTCTTCCAGCCTCTTCTATTATTGTATTTTTAGAAAATGCCACAGGCTCAAAATATTTTCTGACCGTCTCTGTTTCTTCCTGAGTGAAACCATAACCGGAATGCATATATTGTAAAAGCTTGTCGTACATTGAAATAAATCTGTTTTAATCTTACACAAAAATACCAAAAGAAAATTTCAATAGTAATGAGTTAAAAAAATATTGACTTCCAATGTAACTTCCTGCACTCAATAATTGTCTTGTAAATATAACCGGAAAAAACTGTCACTTAAAGTGCGGCAAAAATAATTTGTGAATCAGGATAAAAACTATAACACAGCCGGCAGTCTCATATTATGATATGAAACTGCTTGCTTTTTTTGGAAATTTTCTGACCTCAGGTTATGGAACAGCAAAAGCTCAATGAGCAAGATTATATCAGATCATCATCAGATTGAAAAAGAGGCTTTATTGAATCATCAAAATAAGATTACTGCTGATGTAAGCAAATAGTCAGACTATTTTTGAGAAAGCAGGCTTTCAAACTGTTCAGGAAAACAGTCCATGTAAAATGAATTATAATGACTAATTTTAAATGATGAAACACTTCATAGGTTAATCTTCAAGCGTATGGAATTACATTCTGAATATAACGAATACAGAGTTTCAGTTCCTCAGGAATTTGAAAGTGTATTTACTCATTTTTATTTTGCTGAAAATTCTTCTGAAGCATCAGTTACCAAAACACTTTTACCCACTTATCAGACGATTATGTTATTTTGTTTTGGGGAAAATGCTACCATGTCTACTCTTGAAAAAACCATCATAAGTATAGATAAATGCGTGGTATTCGGACCTGTGAGACAGGCTTTTGAGTATACGCTTCCCGCTGGCTGTTCTATTATGGCTGCTAATTTCAAGGATGATGCATTTTTTAGATTTTTCGGTAAGACATCTATTGAACATTCGGTAAGACATCCGGATGAGCTGTTGGAAGAAAATTGTTTTACGGATCTTTGGCATCAGCTTACTCAATTGAATTCAACCACAGAACAGGTAAATCATATTCTTGAATTCTGCAGACCCTATCTTCAGCATCAGGATTCTACCAGCCAGCTTTTGAGCAGTTTTGATAATCATCTTTTAAATCCTGTTAAAGTAATTGCGGAGCAGACTCAACAGACGGAAAGAAATATTCAGCGAAAGCAGAAAGAACAGTTTGGATATTCTTTAAAAGAGCTTAACCGTTATAATCGTTTTTTAAAAGCGATAAAAATCATTGAAGAGGAAACCGAAAAACAAAAACAGGTCAAATGGTTCACCATCATTGATGAATGCGGTTACTATGATCAGAGCCAGCTTATTCATGATTTCAAGCATTTTATCAACATTTCACCGGCTCAGTATTTAAAATTCCAGCAGGAAATCTGTAATCCTAAATCCCAATAGACCATTTCGTTTTCTTACAATTTTTGAGAAGTACCCCGCAGTACTTTTGTCTCATTAATCTTAACAATCCAAACAATGAGACATTTAATCATCTACGCGCATCCTAATGAAAACAGCTTAAATCATCATCTTTTAAGCACTGTTGTTGAAACACTCCAATCCCGTAACGAGGAAATTATTGTAAGGGATCTTTATACAATCGGTTTCGATCCGGTACTTTCTCTCGCAGATATGCAGGGACAGCGTATGGGAGAAATATCGGATGATGTAAGGACTGAACAGGAGCATATTTCATGGGCAGAACGGATTACCTTTATTTATCCGATCTGGTGGACGGGACTTCCGGCTATGATGAAAGGATATATAGACCGTGTATTCAGTTATGGGTTTGCTTACCGTTATGATCAGGGTATACAGAAAGGGCTTCTGAAAGGTAAAAAAACTGTAATTATCAATACCCATGGAAAATCTCATGAAGAATATGAAAAAACAGGAATGGATAAAGCGCTTACATTGACCTCCGACAATGGTATTTTCATCTATTCCGGACTGGAGATCATCAGCCATTTATTTTTTGATAAAGCAGATAAAGCGTCTGCAGAAAATCTGGACATCTGGAAAGATCAGATTAAAAATTTATACTCTGAACATGTCCTTAAAGATTAATTTTTCTATAATAACGTCTATTGAAAACTGGAAGATCAGCCCTGTTATAAAGGCTTCTTACCAAGTGACGAAAAAAATAATAAAACACTGTTTTTATATCTTTATCCTGTATTTTGCTTTTAAGGGATTTGTGGCATGAAATTGGCTTCAAAAATCGCAAGTAAAATTGTTTTGAACCATTATTTTAAGCCATTAAGATTGATGGATGGTTAAGTTTTTTATTAAAAACAAATCTTGTTATAACCCTGCAATGCGTCTTAATGGTTTAAATACTGGCTCCTCAGGAAATCCCTGTATATCGTCACAATGAAACATCTGAACAGCATATTACGTCTTCCATTCTTCAGTGAATATTACACTCCGGACTATCGTTCGGGAAGACTTTCTATATCTGTAATCCAATAAAATAATCTAACGTATATATAGAGCCCGGACAGTACCTGTCCGGGCTTTTTTCATTTTAAAACTATTCAACATGATTGATTCATTACAAGAAAATGTGGCTATCATCCTGCCGGAAAATGGTTTGGAAGAAAAACTGGCTCAAGCCGAAAAGGAAAACAGAAAACTTATCATCAAGCTAGGCTTTGATCCCACGGCTCCGGATCTGCATCTGGGACATGCCGTAGTCTTAAAAAAACTGAAACAGTTTCAGGACCTGGGGCATCAGATCGTTATTGTGGTAGGAAGTTTTACGGCAAGAATTGGTGATCCCACCGGAAAAAACAAAGCAAGAAAACCTTTGAGTGCTGAAGATGTGCGGCATAATGCCCAGACCTATATCAATCAGCTTTCCAAGATAATTGATGTACAGAAGACGAAGATTGTTTTCAATTCTGACTGGCTGGATGCTTTAAACTTTTCTGAGGCAATTCAGCTGCTTTCAAAAGTTACCGTTGCTCAATTGATGCACCGCAATGATTTTAATAAAAGGTTTACAGAAAATACTCCTATTGCCATGCATGAACTGGTATACCCTATTCTTCAGGGTTTTGATTCTGTAAAAATAAAATGTGATATTGAAATGGGCGGTACGGATCAGCTTTTCAACTGTACCATGGGAAGACAGCTTCAGGAAGTACACCAAATGCCAGCTCAGATTGTGATGTGCATGCCATTACTGAAAGGGCTTGACGGAAAGGAAAAAATGAGTAAATCCCTGAACAATATTATCGGGCTAACGGACGAACCCAATGAAATGTTTGGAAAAACCATGTCTATTCCGGATGCTTTGATTGAGGAGTTTATCAATCTTACCACTGATTTTTCTGTAGAGGAAAAAACAGCACTTTTTTCGAGAATAAAAGAAGGTGAAAACCCTATGAATATTAAAAAGCTGATTGCTAAAAATATCATCAGCCAATACCATAATTCGGCTTCAGCGGAAAATGCAGAACAGTTTTTCATCAATCAGTTTCAGAATAAAAATTTTGAGGATAAAGTCTATGAACCTGTAGCCATTGGTCTATTGAAAGGTATGGAAAACAGAATTTCTATTATTGAACTTTGTCATCAGCTTAAAAATGACCTCAGTAAATCGGCCATACGAAGATTAATTGAGAGTGGAGGTATTCAGATCAATACCATTAAAATGACGGACGTAAATGAAGAAATGGAACTGATCCCTCAAACTAAAATAAAAATTGGGAGAAGGGGCTTTTTTGAACTGGTATGAAGATGGAAGCAGGAAGCTGGATGATGGAAGTCTTTGACAGACGATGAACTTATGAATTTTTTTGACAGGAATTTTTTTTTAACAAAAGCTAAAATGTAAATAAGGCTGGAAGATGGGAGAAGGAAGTTTTTGGCAGACGTGAAACTTATGAAGTTCTTTGACAGAAATATTTTTTTTAACAAAAGCGATTAAAAAAGGCAAAAGACCTCTACGACACAATAGTAACATCCAGCTTCCTTCTTCCAGCTTCCAACCTTTAAAAAATGGGACTGAAAGTTGTATTAAAATAAGCTTTAATTTTTTATTTTTGAATATGGATCTTAACCTTCGCTATAAACAAGCTGATGAAACTGATATTGATTTTCTTCTCAATCTCAGAATGAAAACCATGAATCCTCATTATGAAGCTTCCGGACTTTCCACGGATAGGGAAACGACTATGCAAAGAATTCTTTATCAGTTTGAAAAAGCCAATATTATCTATTTAAACAATCAACCTATCGGACTGTTAAAACTAGACAGAACATTTACCAATATTGATATTCTGCAGCTTCAGATAGATCCCAGCCAACAGGGCAAAGGACTTGGAAAAAAGATTTTGTCTGATATTCTGGAGGAAGCCTCATTAGCAGGAAAAACGGTGTCATTAAGTGTCTTAAAAACCAATAAGGCTCAGTATCTTTATAAAAGTCTTGGTTTCAGAATCGTGGATGAAGATCAGTATTCTTATTTTATGGAAACGGAAAGGGAGTAAATTGAAATTATTTATGTTTTGGCTAAAGTCGTTGGATGTTTCCCTTGATGAAAATAGGGTTTTTAAAAAATCAAATGATTTGATTTTTGCCATTCTGACAAAGGAAGAATCTCATACATAAACATCCATATGAGATTCTTCACTACATTTCATTTCATTCAGAATGACAAGCCTGAAACAAGCATCTATTATGTATTTTACTGATTTGCCATGGTTACGTAGATCAATCTTCCGCCTTCTTCTGAAGATAAAAGTATTTTTTTACCATCGGTGAGTTCTACCATAGAACCTGACGGAATTTCTTTTTGTTCTGTGACATCTTTCATTCCGGATAATCCCTGATTCACCAATACCCATTTTCCCTGATGGAATGTGAAATATCCCACAGGCATTTTATCCTGCATGGTCAGATTTTCGTTGCGTATTACTTTTCTGGAAACATGCCATTTAAAAAGATACTGGTTATGATAAACCATCAGCCTGTGATTTTCGGGCTTCCATACCTCATCATCAAATCTGAAATAAAGATCTAATACCGGAAGTGTTCCCTGATGAGGTGTTCCGCAGAACGGACATTTTGGATTGCTGGTATTATCAAAGACATACCATTTTTCAGTACAGCCGGAATTATGGCAAGGCTGGATAAGATCTACGGTTTTAAGCAAAGCGGCTTCCCATTCATTGGCCGTGGGACGTCTGATGGGATCATGTAATCCGTCTATGAATGTTTTTCTGAATAATTCTGAAAGATAAGGGCCTGTAACCGTATAAGGAATCTTCTGAGGATCACCCCAGAATGCATCCCATTTTCTGAGATGATCTGCTTTTACCTGATTGGAAGGGTTTTCGGGATGTTCTACAAACAACGCTTTTTCTCCCATGGATAAAATTTCATCTTTTTCGGAATCCAGATCCCAGATTTTACCTCCACGAAGAGGATGTCTTCTCAGCAGATACATATAAATCAGAACGGCAAGAGCATGCAGATCTGTTTTTTGATTGGGTAAATGTCTGTTAGGATCCTGAAGATTCAAATGTTTTGTTTTCAACACCTCAGGGGCAATAAAATCTGCGGTGCCTATCACTTCCGGTGGAAAGAGCTTGGGAACAACAAGGCCATCAATATCAATGATACATGCGGATTTTGTAACAGGATCTACCAAAATATTATTGTATGATAAATCGGAATGTGCCAGCCCCATCTGATGCAGCTTTTTTACTCCTCTGCTGATATTGACTGCAATCTGGAAATAGCTCAGCCAATCTCCCAGTTCTGACTGGTCCAGTCTCAGCGGATACTGCTGATTCCTGAACATGGGGGCAGTAAACCACTTCCCTACTTTATCCTGTCCCTGTATATTATCTGAACCAATATAGCCTTTGGTAAAATAAAATTTATGGTGATAAACAGGAACTACAATTCCTGTGAGCTTATTTCTTTCAACAATATCATAAGGCCACCTGAAAATTTCATTCAGGAAGTATTCAGAAGTATTTCCGTTCTGTATGCTTTGAAGATAGGTGGATACAATTCTCATAATCCTTTCTTTCTGTCCTTCATCCAGCGGATTCCGGTAGAAAGCGACTACATATTCTTTATCAGGCGAAAAATAAACATCTTTCACACCGCCCCGGATAGGGTTTTCATCTACATATTCATAGGATTTGGCTGTGTCCAGAACAGAAACAACCTTAATGGTCTTTTTCATGGTATTAATAGATTATTGCCAATGTACGGTCATCGTGGTTTCCTCTGCTCCAGAAATCGCTCCAGATCAAAAGTTCTTCATCAATTTTTTCATCGTTGATAAAATCTGCTTTTGTTCTGTCATCATTATTTCCTGCAAGGTCTTCAAAAAAGGCTTTCCAGCTTTCTGTATTTTCCAGTTTACTTTCTGTGGTAAATTTAGGATCATAAATACCATCCGTCATCAGTACCAGATAAGAAAAATCTTCCACACACGTAATTCTAAAACGGGAAGCTATTTTCTCATTAAAAATCTCTTTCATGGTGATAAAACGAGTGCCACCACCAAACTCTCCCACATCCATTTGATTTAAAAGTTTTACTTCAGAAAAGTCAGTGTTAATCAGATTGATGGGGCAATCTCCTACTCCAAAGCTCAGAATAACATATCCGAAACTGAACTTTTTAACCAAAGTAAAAATAAGAGTTGCATGCAGATCATTCAAAGAAAGTTCATTTTCTGCGGCTATTTTTTCTAATGCGTGATAAACATGTACAACACTTTCCGATAAAACATTGATAATTTTCTGTTGAGCTTCCAATTTTTCTTCGTCGGAAGATTGACGGTTGTACAGCATGCTGATATTATCTTCAATCCGGTTTAAAACCTCCTGTGAATTGAAAAACTGATTGATGGTTGTTGTTGCCAGTCTTGAACCTTCTCTTGCGGCCTTTGCTGAGCCTGCTCCATCTGAAACAGAAACAATATTCCAGTTTAAGGGAACCGAATTTACGGCAAAATCATCTTCGCGAAATTTGCCTTCATGGGCATGGGAACGCCCTCTTTTGGAAGCCACCACAATTTTTTTATCTGAAAAAGAACCTTTGAATGAATCTTCTTCCGGCTTATAAAAAACTGCATTTTTATCGCCTGGAATATTTTTCCATAGGTCTTTCGGATCTGCATTCACAAAGAGCTGTATTTTCTTTGTTTCAATCTGATTCTGATCCTGAATGTGATAAAACTGAACATCCAGATGATACATATTATTAGTAACCGGAGTTCCTGAAATTTTTCCGTTTTCAAAACTAAGTCCTGTTTCTTCCAGGTTCCCGATTTTCTGAATCTTGATGTTAGGAAACTCTTCCATATCGAAACTGAATTCATAGAACTGTTTGGCACTGGCATTTTTCAATACCCAATGAGCATCTTTAAATTCTTCTTTTTCTTTATAAATAAGTGTTTGCTCCATAGTTTTCGGTTTGGATCTATCAGCAGACTTTCTGAAAAATTTGCCCATCATTAGCCCAGAGTTCTGTTAATATCAAATCCGCCACCTGAAAATCCATAATAATCGGAAGTTCCGCACCATGGGCATTTACTGTATCCCTCTCCTCTCAGGCAGTGAATTCCACCACATGAGCAGGTAGCCAGGGCAATTGGATTCGCACAATGAGGACATGAAGTTCCTCCGTCCAGTTCTTCTATATTGATTTTAAGCTGTGTTTTCTGATTGGAGGAAAGCCTGTAGTAGGCTTTTTCATCAATTTTATACGCTCCGTCAAGCCTGTAGTATCTTGTAGCCATTCCCGGAATACTTGATTCTGCAAATGCTTTTTTAAACTTCATCAGATAAAGTTTTTCCGTTTCCTGGCATTTTCCGTTCAATACTACAAAATTATTATCCGGGAATCTCTGTTCCATTTCAGGATCTACTTTCTCAAGGATAAGAGAATCGATTTTAGACAAATTAATTCCTTCTTTTTTAGCTTCTGTTACACTCTGGCTGGTAGTTTTAATAGAATCTGTTACCCACTTGAAAAACTCTTTGTAAGAATTTTCATCAGAATTATTGAACAGCAAAACATTATCTGCCAGAGAACCGAGAAGTTTGTAATTGGTATTTTCCCCAATTGATACGGCAATTGTATTGGATTTCCCACTGTACTTATTATTCCACCTCTCAATGGCTTTGGTAGCATCATCAGTAGGAACTCCGTCTGTAAAAAGAAAGACGATAGGTTTCCAGTCGCCTTTTCTTTCGTACGTTGTTTTCACAATATCCCTGTCGATACAATCCATCACTTTGATCAAGCCCTGAGAAAGTGATGTACCGCTTCCAATTGGAATTTTAGGGGGATAAAAACTGATGATATCCTGCATTGGGGTAATCACTTCAGCTTCTCCCGCAAAACCAATCACGGAAATATAAACCGTTTCAAGTGAATAGGGATCTTTTTTTAATTCCCTTATAATATTGGCGATACCTTCCTGTACCTGCTCAATAGGTTCTCCTACCATAGATTCGGAGATGTCTACTAAAAAATAAATAGGCAGTCTTCTCATTGTGTAAAGACAGTTTTTTAAATAATAATATTAAGTTCCGATGGTGGCGGAGGTAATATGAGATTTTCTCCGGTATTCTGTGATTGCCCTCCCTGTGTAATAGAAGAACTCACCCATTTGAAAAAAGAAGAAAGTGTAATAGCGTCCGTAGTATCCAGCTTCACGACATGATCGGTCAGTTCTTTGAGAAACTGTTCATCTGCTTTCGGGCCTGCAGCACATCCTACGATGGCACCAAATTCCAGTCCCCTGATCACCGGAATCATCTGTCTGTATTTCTGAATATCTGAAGGTTTTCCATCTGTAAATATAAATAACAGTGGCTGCCAGTCTCCCTTTGTATCGGCAGATTCTTTGATTATTTCCTTCTGCACCAATTCCGAAACCATTTCCAGCGCTGCTCCAGTATGCGTTGGACCACTATCCGGACAGGTTATTTCCATGGGATAAAAACTTACCAGATCTGTTAATGGGATGATATTTTTAACTTCTCTGTCGAAGGTAATGACACTCAAATGCAGGCTGTCCATCGCCTGCGGATCTGCACGAAGCATACTGATAAGGCCGTTAAAACCATTGTTCAGCGCCTGAATAGGTTCTCCGTTCATAGATCCCGAAGTATCTAATAAAAAATAAGCTAATAATCTCCTGCTCATTATAGACAAATATTAATTCTGAAGCCGGCGGAGGAAATCGGAGACTTCCAAGCCGGCTTTTGTGTGAGTTGAAAAAATTGAAAATCTAGTTGGAATACGCGTATTGCTGTCTCAGAATATCAATAAAGTTATCTGTATGATGCGGCTCTCCAACAGCACGGAATTTCCAGTCTCCGTTATGACGATATGCTTCTGCAAAAACCATTGCACACATTCCGTTCATACTTGAATCACCGGAAAGGCTGTATTTCGTAATTTCTTTTCCTGTAGCATCTACCGCACGGATAAATGCATTTTCAATCATTCCGAAGTGCTGGTTATTGGTTCTTCCCTGATAAATGGTAACCAGGAATACAATTTTCTGGTAGCTCTGATCCAGCTGATCCAGTTTTACGATGATTTGTTCATCATCTCCATCTCCTGCTCCCGTTCTGTTGTCTCCGGTAAGCCATACATTCCCGCTTGGATGCTGCATGGAATTGAAGAATACCACATCTCCCTGATAAAGCCCCATCTGTCTTCCGTCATTGGTTTGCACCGTTCTTCCAAGATTAGCTACTTTTCCGTTGCCATCTAAAAGAAATGCTACTGCATCAAGGTCATATTCTGCTTCTTTACTGAAGAGTTTCCCAAAAAATCCGCTGCCTTGCTTTCTTACGTCCCATCCCAAACCGATGGTTACTTTTGAAAGATCATAAACGCTTTCGCCACGGTCATTTTTTCTCAAATCTATCGTTTGTCCTTTCTGTAAATTGATTGCCATAGTTATAGTTTTTTTGTATTTGATGATTTATTTGATGATTTGTCCTTTGTAGTATTTTTCAAGGAAGAAGCCAAGATCTGCTCTGTATCCTATTCCTGAGGCTTCAAATTTCCAGCTTCCGTTTCTTTTATACAGTCTTCCGAACTCTACACCGGTTTCAATAGAAAAGTCTTCATCCAGTTCATATTTTGCAATTTCCTGGTTGGAGTTATTATCTACCACTCTGATATAGGAATTTCTTACCTGTCCGAAATTCTGTCTTCTTCTTTCAAAATCTTCAATGGTTACCACAAAAAGAATCTCTTCCACTCTTGAATCTACTTTATCAAGGTCTATAATAATCGCTTCATCATCATCACCATCGCTGTTTTTACCACTCGGATCATCCCCTGTATGGGTAAGAGCTCCGTCCGGAGAATTCAGGTTATTGTAAAAAACAAAGTATTCTTCGCTTACTAATTTTCTGTCAGAATCAATCATGATTGCAGAAGCATCCAGGTCAAAGTCGTAGCCGGTTCCTTCATTCGGATCCCAGCCTAATCCAATCGTCATTTTAGTTAATCCTATCTCGATCTTTTGTCCTTTCTGGAGATTAATTGCCATAGTGTTTTATATTATGATTATTTTTTGCATTAAGATAGAAGTGATTTATGAACTGACCAAATTTATTGATGAAAAAATGTTCCCTACCGATTAATTTTAAACTCTTTAAGTCACAAAATGGCCATAAAAAAAGGTTCAATTAAAAAATTGAACCTTGTATATTTAAAAATGTGTTGAATTAATTTTCAAATTCTTTATCCAAAACAGCGGCATTTCTTGCTTTTGTCAGCATAGGAATTGAGATTAATCCCATGACCAGCATAATCACAATCTGCAGCGGTAAAGAAATAAAGGAATAGGTAAGCCCCATTTCACCCCCGAAATCTGCACTTTTTCCTACTGAAATGAAAAGAGCCATAAAACCATACTTCATGGCCAGGTTATACGCTCCGATTCCTCCACTGGCAGGGATAATCATCCCTAATGTTCCTACAACAATAATGAAGAAACCGTCTGCAAAGGTAAATGCGGATGTTTCAGGAAGAGCAAAACACACCAGATAAGCGGCCAGATAATAGCAAATCCAGATTCCTAATGTATAAAGAATGAATTTTCCTTTTTCTTTTAATTTAAAGATGGAAGTTATCCCTTGAAGAATTCCTTTTCCAAAATTGATAAGTTTCTCTTTTTTATATTTATAAAGAAGGGCTAACCCAATTAAAACCAATATCACAACACCAATTTTAACACATAGATAAAAAGAATCAAAATCACTTATTCCCAATTTCATCATTTGTCTTTCAAAAAAGTTAGGAACAAACTCTTCTTTCTCATCCTTCTTATCCATTACAAAATGATAGAAAGCAAGAATTGCTTTAAATTTAAAAATTCCTGTCAGAATTAAAAACCCTCCCATACAAATAAGATCCACTACTCTTTCCAAAATAATAGTCCCAATAGATTTATCCACAGGTACTTTTTCCACTCCATATAAAGCAGTCGCTCTTGCCACTTCTCCACTTCTGGGGATGGTAAGATTCATAAGATATCCAAATGATATGGACCAAAGCGCATTGGAATTTGAAATTCTGTGCCCCATTGGCTCCAGCATCAGATTCCATCGGATCGCTCTGAACCAGTACGCCAAAAGACCAAATACGGAAGCAAACAATACCCAAAGATAATTTGCTTTCGCCAGAGACTTCTGAATGACTTTAAAATCCAGTCCCCTTAAGGCAAGCCATAAAAAAAAGCCTGCAAAAGCAAGCGATATTACTATTGTAAGTATTGATTTTACCGGACTTTTTGATGTTTTCTCCATGTACTATGTAAGAAGATTTGTTTTTTCATCCGGGAAAACGATTTTCGGCTGGAAGTCTTTTGCTTCTTCCGGGGTCATCTGAGCATAGGCAATGATGATAATGATATCATCTTTCTGTACTTTTCTTGCTGCAGGACCATTCAGGCATACTTCTCCTGATTTTCTTTTCCCTTTGATCACGTAGGTATCAAAACGTTCTCCGTTATTCACATTCACGATATAGACTCTTTCTCCCACTACCAGGCCGGCAGCTTCTATAAGATCTTCATCGATCGTTATACTCCCTATATAATTAAGGTCAGAGGCAGTTACTCTCACCCTATGAATCTTAGACTTGAAAACTTCTATTAACATGCTGCAAATTTATTAATAAAAATTAATAAAACAGGCCTTTATTAACATTTTAAAACTCCCACAAACACAGGGATTTAATTTAACAAAACACAAAAAATATAAAAATTAATTATAAATTTAATAATCATATGGTCAAAAAAATTAATTGTTTATATATAATTTAGGATTTAATAAATACGAAAAATAATATCAGCTTTTTGCTAAAGTCAATACACATAAGCATTTGGCATGATTTTAGTGACCTGTAACGTAGATTTTCTGTGAAAAGTGGAATTATCATATTTTAACTGATTTCAGTGAAAAGTAAAAAATTTTCACAAGTTTTAATAAAAAAATTGCACAATTAGAAAATAGTACTATATTTGCTATAATTACGAACTAACTTTAATATTAAAAATTATGAACAAGTCTGAATTAATCGACGCAATCGCAAAAGATGCAGGTATCACTAAAGTTGCAGCAAAAGCTGCTTTAGAGTCTTTTATTGGTAACGTTACAACTACTTTAAAGAAAAAAGATGGAAAAGTTTCTTTAGTAGGTTTCGGTACTTTCTCAGTAGCTGAGAGAGCAGCTAGACAAGGTATTAACCCTGCAACTAAAAAACCGATCAAAATTGCTGCTAAAAAAGTTGCTAAATTCAAAGCTGGAGCAGATTTATCAAATGCAGTTTCAGGTGCTAAGAAAAAATAATCATTCAGATTAAAAAAATTCAAGGGCTGTTTCTAAGAAATAGCCTTTTTTGTTTTCAAACATGTCTCGTCCTAACATAGCGTTACACATAAAAAAGTTATGTTATGGAACAATTTAATAATCAGTATGTAAAACGTAGTCAAAAAGATTACAGTTTATCCTTTAAATTAGCCGTAGTGGGTGAAGTAGAAAGTGGTTCGATTGGAAATCGGGCAGCCATGCGCAAATATGGTATCCAGGGACATGGTACTATTACCGAATGGCGGAGAAAATATGGTAACTTTGATATAGACAACCATTCACAAAGTAAATCTATGCAAACCCCCGAACAAAAAATTCAAGAGCTTCAAGAGAAAATAAAGCGATTGGAACGTCAGAATGGATTCCTTGAAAACCGTTTAACAGAGTCGGAAGACAAAGCTTTGATTTTAGATAAGCTGATTGATCTGGCAGAAGAAGAATATTTAATTAAGGTAAGAAAAAACTTCTCTCCCGATCAATCCAATCTATCAGCAAAGAAAACCAAAAAGCGATAAGCTATCTTTGCGGATTGGTCGGGATCAACCGACAGTATTACTATCGTAGCTTTTGGCTTGTTAAAGAAAAAAGGAACAGAGCTGATCAGGTTATTAATCTGGTGAATAATTTACGGGGCATGATGCCTCGCCTGGGAACAAGGAAGCTTTATCATATGCTTCAACCCTCGCTGGGCAAATTGAATGTAGGAAGAGATAAACTATTCAGGATTCTAAAGGCTAATAATATGTTGATAAAGCCTAAAAGAAATTATCGAATAACCACTGATTCCCATCATCGGTTCAGAAAGCATAAAAATCTGATAGAAAAAATTTCATTAGAGCGGCCTGAACAGGTCTGGGTCTCAGATATTACTTATATTGGAGACAGAAACCGTAATTGTTATCTTGCTTTGATAACCGATGCTTATTCAAAGAAAATAATGGGGTATGATGTTTCTGAGAGTCTGGCAGCAGAAGGTGCTCTCAGGGCACTGAATAGAGCCTTAAAGCAAAGAATGTATAGTAATAAAAGTCTGATTCATCATTCGGACAGAGGATTACAGTATTGTAGTACAGAATATCAGAAAGCATTGCAAAAGAAAAATATTAAACCTTCAATGACTGAAAGCTATGATCCATATGCTAATGCAATTGCAGAGAGGGTAAACGGTATACTCAAGCAGGAGTTCTTCTTAGAAGATTATCGTGTCAATATACAAACTATGAGATTACTGGTAAAAGATGCTATTGCTATTTACAATACAAAAAGACCACATTGGTCATGTTATATGAAAACCCCTGAACAAATGCACAAACAAAATAGGGTAAGAATAAGAACATATAAAAACAAATATAGTTGTCGGAACAATCCAACAACTATATCATAAATATTAGTATTTTTATATTATTAATCGGTAACGATTATTTAGGACTAGTCAACAATAACAGGAAACTTAAACCATTAAGAAGTTTTTAAGCTCCTAAAGATGATTATGTTTTGGCTATTATACTTAAAAAATAAGCGGGCTAAAGCCCGCTCCATTGATATTACAAAGTTTATATTTTCAGGATGATGATATGATATTTCACAAACATCATCACTGGCTTCTACCCCCAGATTCTCTCATTACGGAGCCAGTCTCGAAATCTTCCAGTCAAGGTCCTCAAGTTCATAAATTATCCTGTCATGAAGACGGTTTGGCCTTCCCTGCCAGAATTCTATTTCATAAGGTCTTGCAATATATCCGCCCCAATTGGCGGGTCTTGGTACTTCCGTATTTTCATACTCCTTTTCCAGTTCTTTTAATTTCTCTTCCAGAAACTCTTTGTTTGGGATCACCTGGCTTTGCGGGGAGACCACAGCTCCAAGCTGACTTCCTTTCGGCCTTGAATGAAAATAACCGTCACTAAGGTTTTCTGCCACTTTCTCAAGATCAGCCTTGATGATAATCTGTCTTTCAAGATTAGGCCAGAAAAAATGCAGGCAGGCTTTATGATTGTCTTCTATTGCTTTTCCTTTTCTGCTGTTATAATTGGTATAAAAAATAAACCCTTCATGGGTATATGCTTTAAGAAGCACCATTCTTGTTCTTGGACAACCATCTTCTTCTACTGTAGAAACCGCCATAGCATTAGCTTCTGAGATCATTGGGTTCTCGCTTGCCTCTAAAAACCAGTCTCTAAACTGTTCAATTGGATTTTGTTTTATCTCACTTTCAATAAGTTGGGATTTCTCGTACACTTTTCTTTTGTCGTGCAGGTTTTCCATAAATATTTTTTATTAAATTTGAGTATGAATCACTCATACAAAGGTAAAATATTAATCTCGACACCCGACATTTCCGGTGATATTTTTTCAAGATCAGTAGTATTGGTTATTGAACATAATGAAAGTGGTGCATTTGGTTTGATATTGAATAAAAAGAACAGCCAGATGAGTAGCAAATTCAAAGATTTTTTTGACTTTAAAATTGAGGTATATGATGGAGGACCTGTAGAAAATGACAAGGTATTCTTCATTGTAAAAGGCAAAAGAGTTACAGAAATTTATACAGACATTACTGATGAATACTACCTTACAGAAGATATTGAGCGGATCATTAATGCGGTTTTAAGCGGTGAACTTGATATTGAACACATTAAAATATTTTCGGGATACTCTGGCTGGTCTCCTAATCAGCTGGATACGGAGGTTCAAAGGAAAATGTGGACGGTTGTGGATGTCTATAATCTTGATTATACCCTTCCCAATGATCAGACACTCTGGAAGTCTATTATGCAGAATCTTGGAGGGGAATTTCTTCTCTGGGCCAATTCACCTGAAGACATATCACTAAATTAAATGTATATTTTTCATATTATTCCGAAAATTAACAAACTTTAAGATTATCTTAACCAATTTTAAAGAAAGTTTTTCCGTTCTTTGGAAAACCAAAATCACTGATATGAAAGGTATTACCCTACTTGCTTTATCAATAGTTTCTACAGCGTTTTTATCATTTACTCCTACCAATAAAAAATATATTGTCATTGATGCCGGACATGGCGGAAATGATTTTGGGGCTGTTTATGGTGAAATTCTGGAAAAAAATATTTCATTAAGCATTGCTAAGGAAATCCGGAAAATCAATGAAAACCAGGATAAATATGAAATTATTCTAACAAGGGATTCAGACAGTTCTCCTACCCTTACTGAAAGAACAGATCTGATCAATAGGCTGAACCCTGAAATGGTCCTTTCCCTTCACGTTAACAGTTCTCCGCAAAAAGAAAGATCTGACAACGGATTTGAAGTTTACGTTCAGAATTCTGACGTTTCAAAGGAACTGGCCGGAAAAATCTACAAGAAATTCAATGCCTGTAAAATTGAGGAGCGTAATCTTCACATGCTAAGAGAGACCAAAGCACCTGCTGTATTGGTAGAGCTTGGCTTCATTAATAATTCCGACAACAGGAATTATATTACCAGTGAAAAGGGGCAGAAAGAAATCGCACAGAAATTTGTTGAGATTATCAACGAATATTAAATAAAGAAACAATTTCTGATTTACTCAGAATAAAACCCGGTAAAGGACTTCTGGAACTTTGTTGTTTACCGGGTTTGTCAATTTCTATTGATTAAAACTTTGTTTCCAGCTTTCTACCAGCTCGGAGAAGCGGGTCGTTTCAAAAGTTTTGTTTCTTATCTTACCTACGGAAAATATACCTTTCTCATCAGAAATCATTAAAATTTCTTCAGCCTTCTGGGATTCAAAAGCAATAATCTCGTGTTCCTGAATATCAGCAAGGTTATTTTTGTGTAAAAAAGTAACAAAGTTTTCCATCAGAGGAGAAATGTAAGCTCCTTCTGTCTGCTTTGGTACTTTGATAACGTCGCCCTCTAAAAAGAGAAGATTTCCGGCTGTGGTACGCGCTATTCTTTTGTTTGGATTCAGAAGAATCACATCGTCAAGGTCATTTTCCTGGGCATAAATTACCCCGTAGATATTTTCCGGACAGTGAACTCTGATGCTGCTTAAAAGGTTGTTATTAACGTTGATTTCTTTAATCAAATCCAATTCAAGAGGTCTCTGATGAACAGCAAGTACATCCGCTATTTCCGTCACTTCGTAAAAATAGGAAACAGAAGATTTCGCTAGTGTTACTCCATCATCATTTCTGAACACCTGAAAATTGATAATTCCATTTTCTACTCCTTTACTTTCAATAATTTCTTTTTGAAAAAGAGTCTGGAAAAACTCCAGGGTGTACGTCAAAGGAATATTAAGTCTCATCTTTCTCATGGAAGCCATCAGAAAAAAATAGCACTCTTCGTCCATGATCAATCTACCATTTCTTACAAAGAAAGAAACTTTTACTGAGTCTCCCCAAAGAAAAGCTCTGTTCTTTACATTTAACTCGTCTGATGTAAAATATTGATTTTCCAATTTTTGATGTAATTTATTTACAAAAAAATAATGAACGATAAATCGTTCATCAGTTTTATCATTTCCTATAGCCCGGTATTATGCCGCACCTAGTTTTATTCTAAGGTTTTCGATAAGATTTTCCCAATACATTGCATTTTCCTCTTCATCACCTTCTTCACAGAAATCTGTAATATTTAAAGCAAGGTCTTCTGTAATATCATCAATTGTGATAGTCATTTCAAAGAAATTTTTTGTTCCTTCATCTTCTTCCCATCTGAAACGCACGAAACCTTCAGGCTTATATCTGATCAAAGTGGCCTTCTCAGCAGGACCTCCACCCCAGCTAAAAAAGAAATCATCGCCTTTCTCTGTTACCTCATCCGCAAACCATTCAGACAATCCCTCTGCAGTTGCCAGATATTCATATAAAATCTCTGATAAACAGTGCATTGGAAATTCGTAATGGACTTTATGTTTCGCCATATAATCTTTGTTTTATCGTCCCGCAATATATAAATTAATTTTTTTATTACGCAAAAAAACAATTACTTTTTTATAGAATCTGCATGATATTTATCACGGGATTTGAATCACTGCGGTGTTATGTTTTAAAGCTAAAAATTACCATGCAAAAAATAAAAAAATCTCTCATTTACAGAGAGATTTTATTTTTAATTTTCATTCAGTATATCAAGAATAATCTGGCATCCTTCTCTGATTTCGTCCAGAGATAATGTAAGAGGCGGAGATATTCTCAGGTATTCATTTCTGTACAGCTGCCAGAAAACAATAAGCCCTCTTTCCATACATTTTTTAGCTACTTCCAGCGTGTATTCAGGAGTTCCTAAGTTTACGGCAAGCATCAAGCCTTTACCATTGATATTTTTGATTTTAGGGTGAACCAAAAGTTCCCTGAACAACTTCTCTTTTTCCTCTACTTCGTTCATTAAACCGCTTTCCAGAACTTCTTTTAATGTGGCATAACTTGCTGCTGCAATGAGTGGATTTCCTCCAAAAGTAGTAATGTGCCCCAATTTAGGCGAATGTGAAAGGGTTTCCATGATTTCTCTGGAACTCATAAAAGCTCCTACAGGAACCCCGCCTCCCATTCCTTTTCCCATGACAAGAATATCCGGCACAATTCCGAAGTGTTCAAAAGAGAATAACTTCCCTGTTCTTCCAAATCCCGGCTGTATTTCATCCAAAATTAAAAGCGCTCCTACTTCTTCACATCTTTTCTTGAGCTTGATCAGGTAGTCATTATCCGGAACCAGAAACCCTGCTGCTCCCTGAATGGTTTCAAGGATAACACAAGCAGTCTTCTCCGTGATTTTACCGAAGTCTTCTTCATTATTAAATTCAATAAAAGAAACCATAGGTAACAAAGGACGGAATTCTCTCTTGTGCGTTTCATTTCCGGAAACACTTAAAGCGCCATGAGTATTTCCGTGGTAAGAATTTTTAAAGGAAACAATTTCTTCTCTTCCGGTATATCTTTTGGCCAGTTTTAGGCTTCCGTCAATGGCTTCTGCACCGCTATTCACAAGGTAAGTAACTTCCAGAGGATCCGGAGTAGCTTCTGCAAGCAGTCTGCATAATGCAACAGGTTTTTCCTGCGCATATTCTCCGTAAACCATTACGTGAAGATATTTATCGGTCTGTTCTTTAATGGCATCCCCTATTTTAGGATGTGAATGTCCCAGCGTATTGGCAGAAACTCCTGCTACAAAGTCAAGATATTTTTTTCCATCTGTACCGTAAATATAACTTCCTACTGCTTTTTCCACTTCAAAACCAGCAGCAAACTTGGTGGTTTGAGCCTGATATGTAAAAAAATCTTTATGCATTTCCATTGTCTACAAAAATTTCAGCAAAGCTATAAAAGATTCATTAAACGCTGAAATTAATCCACAAAAAAGACCAGTGAGTTACTGGTCTTTTCTATTATTTTCTGGTACGTTTGGGCTTTTTAGCTTCCTCTTTCGCTTTTTCGTCATCTATGGCTTTCTGAGCTTTATCGAAGAGCTCATTATCTGCTGTATATTGTATTTCTTCGTTATTCGGACTGTCTACAAGGATGTCCTGCCATTTCCGGATCCTGTCTTTGGTATTCCAGTTAAAATCCGGGAATTTTCTTTTCGAAGGTTCTATCATACTCATCGGATAGGTATCGGAAGCAGCTCCGATACTGCAGGAAATAATCTGTAGTGCTCTTTCTTCAAACAATGCTCCGATAATTCCGCAGGTAGACAATGTAATTCCTATTCTTTCCGGTTTTTTGGTTTCCTGATCGGTATCATCAACATAGACGATGGACTGAGCATTTCCAACAACTCTTGCTTCTTTAATAGCATTTTTCTCGTAGTAAACCGTCATGAATTTTCCTTTTACCTGATTGAACTCATCTTTCAGCGTAAGTGAGTCTACTTTACTGATGGCAAAGGCATTTCCTATTACTTTTAAGGAGTCAATATCTTCTGTCTTCGTATTGAAGTAAGCTTCCACTTTATCTCCGGTAACCTGTTTTTCACCGCTCCATAGAATTGGGTTGGTATACATATGCATAATTCCGTCCGTTTCATTGAAGGCAATGGAATCTGCCCTTCCCTGTGCATTGGATTTATAGATGCGGGCTTTTTTAAAGGCTCTCAGATAGCTTTTCTTGACTTTGATATCCAACGTATCCGGTCTTTGATAAGAGATAATTTTTTCTGCGGCAAAATAGATAGAGTCTTTTTCCATTGCTTTTACAGCATAAGGATTTTTCGTCATCATTGCGGAGTCTTTTTTCTCAAAAATTTCCCCGTAACCTCCTTTTATATATCTTTTTTCTTTAGGATCATCAAGGGTTACATTGCCCGTTGCTTTGCCAAACCCTGAGATCTGATTATAATACATATCATCACCGGTAAGGATTTTCTCATTATAAAAGATCCTGGAATTTTTGGTTAGAAAAGCTTCCTTGGAATCCATTTTATATGTTCCTTTTTCGGTATAGATTCTGTTTCTTGGATTCGTTTTGCTGGTAATGGTTGTAGGACCTAGAAAATCAGCAATTTTTGTATTCTGATTCTGTTTGATATTAGGGCCTTCTATTGTATATTGAGGTGTTTCAATCTTTACATTTCCGGTAAGATCCACCACTCTTGTATTGAGAAAATAGGTTCCTACTTTGGCATAGGTAACATTCTGACCATCAGAGATCGTTCCTCCTGTATTAAAATAAGCCTGATTGGCCAGCCTGTCATAGTACAGGATATCTGTTTTTATGGTTTGTTTAGGATCCGTTAGGACTACATTTTTCCTGGCAACACCTTTCTGGGTATTGGCATCATATTCCATCTCACCTGCCGTGATTACAGACCCGTCTGTATTTTGAAGCCTTGTATTGCCTATTGCTTTTACAAAGTTCTCTTCATTGTACAGGATTACTTCATCCGCAGTTAGAATAGATCCCTGGTGTTCAATCTTAACATTTCCTGTAAAATATTGATTCCCGTCATATTTGTCAGGGCTTTTCTTGATCTCGTCGGCATTAATAATCTTTATTTTATCTTCAGGTCTCACCTGTTTAGGCTGAGCTGGTGAAGGAGCCTGCAAATAAGGATCTCTCTTCACAGGTGTTTTATCCTGCGCAAAATTGAGCGTAGAAATAAAGAGTAACAGAAAAAGGGCTATTCTCATTAATTAATCATTCTTAGTGCCATAGAAATACAGCGAATGAGAATCAATTTTTACGCCAAATGCTTCTTCAATGGCTTCTTTGATTCCTTGGATTCTTGGGTCACAGAATTCAATAATTTCTTCAATTTCTTTATCAGAGTCTTTTTTGTAGATCACCAGGTGGTCATGCTGTTTGTCAAAATAAGACTTTTCATAAGACGAAGAAGTCAATGTCTTTTCTCCGAACTGATGCTTACGGATTAAGCCTGCATCAAGGAAAATTTCAATCGTGTTGTAAATGGTTGCTTTGGAAACATGATATTTTTTCTGCATCATCAGAAGATACAGATCATCAACATTAAAGTGATGATCCATATTATAAATCTCTTCCAATATCGTATATCTTTCAGGTGTGTTTCTGAACCCCTTTTCTAATAAGTAGTTTCTCAAAACATCCTTGATCAAAGCTATATTTTTTTCTTTTTGTACTGTATCCATTAAAAAAATTATCTACAAATTTATTGAATTTTATTTAAATAGATAGCATGGTTAAATACGAGTGACTACGAGTTGTGACGGAAATAGCCGGACTGCTCGATCTTATTGTCATAAACTGTTAATTCTGTGATGGGTGCAGATTCTACTTCAACGTTATGAGAAGATACTCCCCAGGCCTTAAAGTCATCACTTCCGATATACTTCACAAAGTTGTAAATATTAAGTGTAATCTTCTGTTTAACAGTTAAAAGGATATCGTTGATATAGGTGTTATCTATGATCACATATTTAAGATCCGGTGGTATATCATGAGCTCTTAAAGATGGATGGCTGCTTCTTGATGGAATAGTTCCGTCTGCCATTAAGTCTTTAAGAACCATATTGAAATAATCGTTGATTCTCCGGTCTACTTTAAATCCTAAAAGGAAGTTGATTTTATATACTGTTCCGGGAAGAATTTCATCTACTGTATATCTGAAAGTGTATGGATCTTCCTGGTTTACGATGCTCAGGATAAAGTAATGATCTGCTCTTTTCGGCTGTTTTTTGATGATGGAATAGATAATTTTAGATTCCACTTCATCATTTCTTTTTGCTCTGCTCAGATAGGCAAGATTGGTAGCATATTTCGGAATGGTTTCGTCCAGTTTCATGTCTTTAAGAATAGACACATATTTTTCTATTTTCACAAACTGGATAAATCTTGTTTTAATCAATCTTCCGTTATACCATGCATACATAGAAATTCCGATAGAACCAGCTAATACAACGGTGATCCATCCACCTTCCATGAATTTGATGATATTCGCACTGAAGAAACCTAATTCTATTGCCATATAAACCATTGCGAAAACCAGAATCAGGACTTTGCTTACTCTGTGTTTCAGCAGCCAGAAGACCAGCAAAACGGTTGTCATCAGCATGGTCACCGTAATGGAAAGTCCATAAGCAGCTTCCATTTTTCCTGACTCTCTGAAGTGAAGAACAACAATGATACACAGGATAAGAAGTCCCCAGTTGATTCTTGGAATATACATCTGTCCTTTTACTCCGGAAGGATAATCAATTTTCTGATTCGGCCAAAGGTTAAGAGACATTGCTTCCGAGAATATGGTGAAAGAACCTGTAATCAATGCCTGGCTGGCAATAATTGCGGCGGCAGTGGCTAAAATTACTCCCGGGATGATCATCCATTCCTGCATAATTCCAAAGAACGGGTTTACTACAGAAAATCCTGGTTTATTATGATTGGTCAAAAGCCACGCTCCCTGCCCAAGGTAGTTTAGGATAAGCATAATCTTAACGAATGCCCAGCTTATTCTGATGTTTTTAGCGCCACAGTGTCCTAAATCGGAATACAATGCTTCTGCTCCGGTTGTACAAAGGAAAACAGCTCCTAAAATAACAATAGCACTCGGAGAGTTGGCAATAAGCTTGTAAGCATAGTAAGGATTGAAAGATCTTAAAATCTCAAAATTTTCACTTAGGTGCATTACTCCCAGGCCTCCCAATACCAGAAACCAAACCACCATTATAGGACCAAAAAACTTCCCGATAAAGCTGGTCCCGAATTGCTGCACCACAAAAATGGCAATCAGAATTCCAATGGTAATAGGCACAACAGGGGTGTGCGGGTTATAGATTTCAAGACCTTCAATAGCTGACATTACTGTCAGTGAAGGGGTGATTACTCCGTCTGCAATAAGCGCCGCAGCACCAATGATTGCTATGAGGTACAACCATCCTTTCTTAAGGTTTCTTACTAATGAAAACAATGCAAGAATACCACCCTCACCTTTGTTATCTGCTCTCAAAGCAATGATCACATATTTGATTGTGGTCTGCAGGGTAAGAGTCCAGATAATACAGGAAAGAGCTCCTTCTATGTACTCATTGAAAGGCATATTGCTTCCCTCGGACCTTGCATTCACAATTGCTTTCATTACGTAAAGCGGAGAGGTACCAATATCTCCAAAAACAATTCCTAGAGACACTAAAACTCCCATGAAGGAAAGTTTCTTTATGTCGAAGTGGTAACCATCTTCTGTAACTTCTGCCATATCAGCTTAATTTATTTTAAAGGCGCAAATTTATACTAATTTTATGACGTCAAGAATTTTTCTTCATGAATATAATAAATGAAAAAACTTCCTTTCGGAAGTTTTTCTCTATAACTATTTTACGTACATCGCTTTTTTAATTTCCTCTTTCACTTTTTCAAGTTTAGGGAACCATTCTGCAAATAATGCAGCAGAATAAGGTGCAGGTGCATCAGGAGTAGTAATTCTCTTGATAGGAGCATCTAAATAATCAAATGCTTTTTGCTGTACCATATAAGTAATTTCTGAAGAGACGGAACCAAATGGCCAGGCTTCTTCTAAAATAACAAGTCTGTTTGTTTTCTTTACAGATTCTAAAATTGTATCAAAATCAAGAGGACGAACTGTTCTAAGGTCAATAACTTCTACAGAAATTCCTTCTTTAGCCATATCTTCTGCAGCCTGTAAAGCCAGCTTCATGATCTTTCCGAAAGAAACCAAAGTAACGTCTGTACCCTGTCTCTTGATATCTGCTTTTCCTATTGGTAAGTAATATTCTTCTTCAGGAATTTCCATTTTATCTCCATACATCTGCTCGGATTCCATGAAAATAACAGGGTCATTATCCTGGATTGCCGTTTTCAATAATCCTTTTGCATCGTATGGGTTAGAAGGTACTACTACTTTAAGTCCCGGACAGTTGGCAAACCAGCCTTCGAAAGCCTGAGAGTGAGTTGCTCCTAATTGTCCTGCAGAAGCAGTAGGTCCACGGAAAACGATTGGGCAATTCCACTGTCCTCCACTCATCTGACGGATTTTCGCCGCATTATTGATAATCTGATCAATTCCTACCAATGAGAAATTGAATGTCATAAATTCTACAATGGGTCTGTTACCATTCATTGCTGCTCCCACAGAGATTCCAGTAAATCCAAGTTCTGCAATCGGTGTATCAATTACTCTTTTCGGACCAAATTCATCCAGCATTCCTTTTGAAGCTTTATATGCACCATTATATTCTGCAACTTCCTCCCCCATCAGATAGATGGATTCGTCTTTACGCATTTCCTCGCTCATTGCCTGTGCAATTACCTCACGAAAAGTATATTCTGCCATATTTTCTTGAAAAATTTAGACTACAAAAGTAGTGTTTTTTTATTATACACATCATAAAAAGGCGTTTCATTTGAATGGAAAATTTTAATGCTTAATTTTATTTATAACGGCTTTTCTTCGTAATAGCTCTCTTATCTGCAGTTTTTCTGAAGCCTCCAAAAAAAATTCCCGATATTTCTTTTATATAAAAAAATGACACCTTAATTCTGAGGTGTCATCTAAAATTCTATTTAAACTTATATTAATTAGCTTTCTCCCAAACCTGGGTTCTTCCTAATAAAGATAATCCTAAGTAACCTCTTACATTCAGTTTATCACCAGTTCTTGTAATGGTACATTTGTATGTTTTTCCTGTTTTAGGATCCGTAATAGTTCCTCCTGTGAACTCATCACCGTCTTTTTTCAATCCTCTGATGATTTCCAATCCTAAAATTGGTTTTCCCTTTCTGTCATCCTTACAAGCTGTACAGTTAGGATCAGCAGGCTTTATCAATAACTGAGAAACTTTCCCATAATATTTCCCATCAGATTTTTTATATACCTCCACAATAGATTTCGCCTGTTTTGTCTCATCATCTATCGTTTTCCACTTACCTTCTATCTGTGCAAACGTAAGCACACTGAACAGCGAAAGCACGAATGTTAACAATAATTTTTTCATATTTCTTATAGTTTTAATTTTAATACAATATTCTTATCTACGTATTGATAAAAATATAAATTAATTTTCAACAAACAAAAACTTTTATTATACAAAGCATAAAGAGCTAAAGAAAAACAAGAATGTCAATCAAAAATCGATTATTTATCCTTAGTAAAGCTTCCTGTTAATTACCCTGTCCATATAATCCTGATACCAGGCCTTTGCCGTTTTCTTCCCTTGCTCTACTTCAGGATTTTTAACTTCATTCATAAGATTTTTTTCAAGGCTCAGATCAGATTGAGCATACACTCCGATGATTTCTTTTCCATCAAAGCGGTAAATATAATTTCCGATCATGAACTGATCCGTACTTCCATCTGAGTTGACTATGATGAAAGGATATTTTTTATCACTCACCAAACTTCTACCCCAGCTTCTGATAGGTTTGTTATACCCGATAAGATCAGCCAGTGTAGGATAAATATCAGCCTGCTGTGCAATTTCCTGGCTGACTCCTTTTAACTGATAGGCAGGATTCGGAGAATAGAAGACCAATGGAACTGCATAGCGGTTCATCGCTCTCTCATATTCAGGATAATAGACCTGATTGGTATGATCTCCCGTGAAAACAAAGATTGTATTATTGTACCAGGGCTGTTTTTTAGCCGTCTCAAAATATTGTTTGATTGCATAATCTGTATACTGCATCGGCTCGTGGATTTCTATTTTTCCCTTTCTAAATTTCCCGTTATATTTTTCAGGGATTTTAAAAGGGTGATGTGATGATGCTGTAAATACGGTGGCCATAAAAGGCTGTTTCTTTCCTACATTCTTAGCAAAATACTGAAGGAAAGGTTCATCCCAGATCGCCCACATTCCATCAAAATCCTCATCATGATTGTATTCTGTTTTTCCGAAATAATGTTTAAATCCTAAGATATTCCCGAATCCAAGGAATCCCATAGAACCATTAGGGGCACCATGATAAAAAGAAGTATCATAGCCAAGGTCATTACACACGGAAACAATAGACTGAATTTTCTGATTGGAATACGGAGATCCTGTAAATGCGTCGGTAAGACTCGGAATTCCGGCCAATACGCTGCTCATCCCATGAATAGACTGTCTTCCGTTTGCAAAAGTATTTGGGAAAATAAGACTTTGATTAGCTAAACTATCCATAAACGGAGTATAAGAAACGTAGTCTTTAATATTTTTGTCTTTATTGAAGGCTCCAGAATACTCTCTTCCGAAAGATTCTACAATGAAAATAACAATATTGGGACGGTTCTCCACTTTCCTGTCGTATACTTTATAGGGCTGAACATTTTCTTCGATAAACTTTTCATCTACAAAATGAACTTCCTTGAAATTATTGGTATTTAAAGTCCTGAAAAAGGAAAATGTACTATTGAGCACCATATTTCCCTGCAGCGGATTGGTTACAAAACGGGTTGCATCCACCATATTGATCGGTCTTGTACTGTGTTTAAAATCTCCTCGGATTCCTCCCACAACCAGCACCGCTGTAATACACAGCGTAAGAATGGAAGTGATAAAGTAAGGAAGTAGTTTCAAAGGTTTCACATCATCCACTTTCACCCTTTTGTAAAGGAAAACCCATAAAATCATCAGCACGACGTACCAAATCAGCACAAAAGGATGTTCTCCAATAGAGATCATCAGTGTTTTGGAAACATTAGACTCATGTTCTGCCACCTGAAATACAGCCGAAGTAAGCCTTGCCTGAGAAAATTTATAGTAAATAAAATCTCCGAAATTCATCGCATACGCAATCCCGTTGGTAATGAAATACAGCCAGAAAAGAATCTTCTGAAAAACTTTCTTTGTATTGATCACCAAAGGCAATAAACTAAGGAGTATAAATAAGGCATTGACATATAAAATAGCTGTGGTATCAAAGGCTGTACCATGGAAAGCCAGCTTTATATATTCTGAAATGGAATCAACTTTAATCAGATCTTTATTAAAGTACCAGAATAAAAGTCTGGCAATCTGATAAAAAACATAGGCTAAAAAAATTCTGTAAACCAGTGCCAGAACTTCCTGTTTTCTAAATCCTTTTAAAAATTTCATGGGACAAATTTACATCAAAATCACTGTAATGCATTTTTTAGTTCATATTATTTTGAGTTAGAATTTCTAAAAACTGTAATTTTGTGCTTATGGATTTTATAAAGAATAATCTGGCCAATGCCTTAACCCTCGCTAATTTATTTGCAGGCTCTATTGGGGCAATACATCTAATATTAGGAGATTATCAGACAACAGCTATCTGTCTTATTCTCTCCTCGGTTTTTGATTTTTTTGACGGCTTTGTTGCCAGAGCTTTAAAATCAAATTCCAATCTTGGGCTTCAGCTGGACTCGCTTGCAGATATGGTAAGTTTTGGGGTAATCCCCGGACTTACGATGTACAAAGCCCTTGAACCTTTTGGTGCAGAACTGCTTGGCATGCATTTTCCGTTTGAGATCAAATATCTGGGACTCATTGTCACTGTATTTTCCTGCCTGAGGCTTGCTATTTTTAATCTTGATGAAGAGCAGCGTTATTATTTCAAAGGATTGAATACACCAACCAATACCGTTTTGCTGTTCGGTCTTTATTATGCCTTTAAAGAAACCGGATCTTTCAGCTTTTTATTTGATAATGAATTGCTACTGGTTCTGCTTACTCTTCTTACTTCATGGCTTCTGATCAGCCCGATCAAGATGATGGCAATGAAATTCAAATCCAAACAGTTAAAAGATAACTATCCAAAAGTCTTACTATTAGTGGGAGGAATTGCTATTCTTGCCCTGTTCCAGACTGTGGGAATCCCGATGCTTGTTTTGTATTATATATTAGTATCAATAATATTCCAAAAACAATTAAATTAAGCTGTACAATTGATGAGGAATGCTATATCCTCATTTCAAATTATCAAATTAACACATTTTCAAATAGAAAAAATGAATTTAAAACTCCATAAACCACTTTGTATTTTTGACCTGGAAACTACAGGAACCAATATCGGAAAAGACAGAATTGTTGAAATCTGTATTTTAAAAGTAAACCCGGATGCTTCCAGAGAAAGCAAAACATGGCGTGTAAACCCGGAAATGCCTATCCCTAAAGAAAGCAGCGAAATTCACGGCATTTATGATGAAGATGTAAAAGATGCTCCTACTTTCAGAGATATTGCTTCTAAAATTATGGAAATGATTACCGGAAGTGATTTGGGAGGATTTAATTCCAACCGATTTGATGTTCCGCTTTTGGCAGAAGAGCTTTTAAGAGTAGGAATGGATTTTGATCTGAGTAAATTCAGACTGGTAGATGCACAGACTATTTTCCATAAAAAAGAACCCAGGAATTTAGGAGCAGCTTACCAGTTCTACTGTGGAAAAACACTGGAAAACGCCCATTCTGCAGAGGCTGATGTAATGGCGACATTTGAAGTTCTTGACGCTCAGGTAGGAAAATATGACGATATTCCCAATGAAATAGCACCTTTAAGTGAGTTTACATTCCATAATAAGAATGCAGATCTTGCCGGATTTATCGGATATAATGAAAAAATGGAAGAAGTTTTCAACTTTGGAAAATATAAAGGCCAGGGTGTTAAAGCGGTATTCCAAAAAGACTTAGGATATTTCGGATGGCTTCAGAATGCTGATTTTCCGTTGTATACGAAGAAGATTTTTACAAAAATTCAACTCTCAAGCAGATTTTAAATATGTCTGAACTGGTTCGTTTTAAATTTTATGAAACTGCTCTTGAAGCTAACAGGGATAAACAGATATTGACTGAAAACGGCATCAACAGCTTTATCGCCAATGAACAGCTCATCCAGTCGGATTGGCTTTTGTCACAGGCGGTAGGCGGCATACAGCTTCAGGTTTTTGAAGAAGATCTGGAAAAAGCCAAGCAGGTATTACAGGATTATAAGGACAATGAACAGTATTCGCTGGAAGTAGAACACACCATTGAAGATCCTGAGTTTGATTTTGTCTGCCCGAAATGTGGATCCAATCATATTTACAGGGACGACAGTGCTACCAGCTTCTTTGGAATTTCAATTCTGACGAGCCATAAATTCAAATGTTACTATTGCGGGAATGAGTTTACGCATTAAAAACTATGATCAAAAGGATTGGAAAAATTATACTCATCATTATTCTTGGCTCTCTTGTTTTCATAACGGGAAAGTTCTTATTAGTATGGAAAAGTGTTGAAATTGATCACAGTTTGAGCCAAAAACCTATTTTTAAAGCATTTAATCAACAAAAACAGGCAACTCTTTGGAGTCAGAAGGGTGAGGATCATAAAACCAATGACTTCAAAATAACATCAGATAACACAAGCTTTGAGTACTATAGTTGTTATATTAACAGAAATCCAACACTGAAGATTACATTTTCTGTTGGAGATGGTTTTAGTGGTGGTGGTTATCAAATCGATATTTTACAGAACCGCTATAAAGTTTCCCCTTATTCTTACACGGATAATATCAAACCTTTTGATTTTCTGAATACGGGAGAATATTATAAAGTTCTGGACAGTAAAGTTGTTCTGGATAAGGAATCTTATCAAAAAGGAGACAGTATCTTCGGCTATACCGAACTTAAAATTCAAGAAGGATACGGGCCCAGAAAATACATAGAAGAAGGTAAAGGATATTTTAAAGGTAAAGTAAATTAATTAAGTTATGAAAATAATCTGCATAGGAAGAAACTACAGTGAACACGCGAAAGAATTGGGAAATGAAATTCCTGAAAATCCTGTTATCTTTATGAAACCGGATACGGCAGTTCTGAAGGGAAATGATTTCTATATCCCTGAATTCTCCAATGATATTCATTACGAGCTTGAAGTGGTAATAAAAATTTCAAAGGGAGGAAAATATATTCAGAAAGAAACAGCGCACAAGCATTATGAAGAAATTGGTCTTGGAATAGATTTTACAGCCAGAGATCTTCAGAGTGAACTGAAATCAAAAGGGCTTCCATGGGAACTTGCCAAAGGTTTTGACGGTTCTGCTGTGGTAAGCAGTTTCTTTAAAAAAGAGAGTTTCAGCCTTGAAAACCTTCAGTTTTCGTTGTTAAAAAATAAAGAAAAAGTACAGGATGGTAATACTAAAGATATGATGTTCAGTTTTGATGATATTGTAACTTTTGCTTCCCAGTATTTTACACTGAGAGTAGGTGATCTGATCTTCACAGGAACTCCGAAAGGGGTTGGAAAGGTGGAAGAAAATGATATTCTGGAAGCTTACCTTGAAGAGGAAAAAATCCTTGATATCCGAATATTATAAGTATTTAATACCAAAGTCTGACAAATTTTTCCTATCTTTAGGTAACAAAACCAGAGGTTATGATAAATATTGTATTACCCGTAGATTTTGGGGACAAGACAGACCAATTGGTAGACGGTGCCATAAAATTTGCAAAACAGCTTAATGGCAGAATTTACCTGATCCACGTAGCACCATCAGATATCGGCTTTGCCATTGGTGATATGGGATTTCAATATTTTCCGGAAGTGGAAGCCAACGAAATCAGAGAAGAGCTGGTGCAGCTTAATAAAATTGAGCAAAGAATCATCAGCCATGATATCGATTGTGAGCATCTTTTAAAACAGGGACTTGCAAAAGATATTATTCTGGAACATGCAAAGGAAAAAAATGCAGATTATATTGTGATGGGATCACACGGCAGAAGCGGAATTTATGATGTATTCGTGGGAAGTTTAACCAAAGGAATTACTAAAAGTTCAACTATTCCTGTTCTGGTACTTCCAATTCACGACTAAAAAATAAAATTTTAATCGTTAGTAATAAAAAAACCGATCAAATCACAATGTTTGATCGGTTTTTTACTATATAACCAATTAATTAACCTTCTTTTTTGTAGATATTCGGATCGTAGTAAGGATGCTTACCTTCCGTTGGGGAATAATAGTCTTTATCTTTGTCACCACCTAGCGTAACCACAAGTACGTAGCACCAATAAGTAAATAGTACACAGCAAACTATAAATAGAATCCAGTTTAAAACATTTCCAAACGCATCAAAGAAACCGAAAGTCCATTTGAAAACTTTGCTTAAGAATAGAAAGAAAGACGTCATTATTTTCCTTTTTTAAATTAACTTTGTACAAATTTATAAAAAATGTTTAAATTACTTTCAAAAGAAAGCAATATTTTTTCAATTCCTGTTTATATTGGTTTTCTTCTTTTAGTAGTAATAATATTTAACATACTGAATTTCAATACATATGAAGCCATAGTTGCCGGGATAACTTTTCTGGGAATTGCTTTGGGATATTTTGGTTTTCACAGCATTGCCCTTAATTATCAGACCCATCTGCCATTATTTTTATACACCTTTTTTATTTTCGGGCTGTATCCCGGAAATCTGGATATAGGAATTGCCGTTTCTCTGCTTACCAATTCCTTTCTTATACTTCTTTTGACAAGTACAGATGAAGATATCAGAAAGAAGTCCTATGTATTGGTAGGATCTATTGTAGCCCTGAACTTTATATTTCTTCCTACCACGTGGCCGATGGCTGTTTTTGTAATCATACACGTGGTTGCGACCTCTGCCAAAATCGGGTTGAATCTTTTCAGGTTTCTTCTGGGAATTGGTCTGATTGCGTTCAGTTATTTCTCTGTAATGTATTTCGTTCAGTTCACTTCATGGAATATTGATTATTTTCCGTTTGGAAAAATGAAGCCGGTAACAGATTATACTGAACTTCTGCCGTTGATCCCTGTATTGCTGATGCTTATTTACGCAGTGTATGACCATTTTAAAAATTATAACAAGAAAAGTCCGATAAGCAGATATAAATATACTTTCCTGCTGGTCTTTTCTGTAGCACAGCTTATTTCCATCATTCTATATATGAATAAAAGCTATGAATATCTGCTTCTTCTGGCCTTTCCTTCAAGTATTATTCTGAGCAGAATGATGAGATTTTTACCTAAATACTGGATGCGTGAAGCCAGTGTATGGCTTATTATTATTAGTTTACTGACCTTTAAAGCGGGTACAGTTTTTGATTTATTTTAAAAAATTATGATTCAGATAGACGATAAATTGATTTCTGAGGAAATTTTTTCCGAAGAATTTGTTTGCAACCTTACGAAATGTAAAGGTGCATGTTGTGTGGAAGGAGATGTGGGAGCTCCGTTGGATAAAGACGAGCTTGAAATATTGGACAGTATTTTTGATAAAATAAAGCCTTACCTTACCCAGGAAGGAATTAAAGCCCTTGAAGAACAGGGAACATGGACTACTGATCCACACGACGGAATGTATGTTACTCCCATGGTGGAGGACCGCGAATGTGCCTATGTAACCTTTGATGAAAAAGGAATTACCAAATGTGGTATTGAGAAAGCATATGAAGATGGTGCTGTAGACTGGCAGAAGCCTATTTCATGCCATCTTTACCCCATCCGTGTTACGGAATATTCTTCCTTTACCGCATTGAATTATCATGAGTGGAATGTATGCAGCGATGCCTGTACACTCGGAAAAGAAATTCAGGTTCCTGTTTATAAATTTTTAAAAACTCCACTGACGAGAAAGTATGGTGAAGAATTTTATACTGTTCTCAGCGAAGCCGCTGAAGAATGGAAAAAAGAATATGGTTCTTAACTGATACGTATTTGAATGAAATAATAAAAACCGCAGAGAGATCTGCGGTTTTCTTATTGCTTACGGTAAAGAAAAAATGAATTAGTTCACTATTCCTGCTTTTTGGGTTCATCTTTTTTAGCTTTTTCCCATCCATCTTCCGGCATTAGTATCGCTATATTTTTTTCCTTTGTGAGGTATTTTTTTGCAACATCCTGGAGGTCTTTTACAGTAAGTGCTTTTACTTTATCCTGGTAATTCAGAATAGCATATTGATCACTTCCGTCTAATTGATTTTGGGCAATGCCCTGCAGCCAGAATCCATTGTCTTTAAGGCTGGTTTGATATTCATTGTATTCTCCTTCTTTATATTTATCAAGATCCTTTTGTTCCGGTCCTTTATCTATTAATTTCTGTAATTCGGTCATTACACTTTTGGTAAGCTTATCTGCATTTTCAGGACCACAAGGGAAATTGATACTAAAATCATAGGCACTATATGGGACTTTACTGAAACTTCCTCCTGCACCTCCGTTGTAAATACCGCTTTCGTCTTCTCTCAGTTTTTCAAGAACTTTAATCGTAGCTACTTCTCCAAGAGCTGAAAGCGCCAAAGCTTCCTTCTCATTATAAGGCGCTTCACCACTGTAAGAAATTGTTACAAGACTCTTCGGCTCTTTTCCTTTTTTATAAACTTTTGTGTATCCTCCTTTCAGTGGCCTGTAACCTGTATCTTTAAATGTAGATGATTTTCCTGTTGCAGGAAGTGAAGCAATATACTGCAGAACTTCATTTTTAAGCTGCCCTTCCTCTATACTCCCTACAAAATAGAAGTGGAAATTACCTGCATTGGCAAATTTCTGTTTGTAGATATCATAGGCTTTTTTATAATCTGTATTTGCCCAATCTTTTTCGGTAGGTTCAAGGCTTGTAAATCTTGGGTTTTTCTGATTGATAAATTTGGAATATTCATTGGAGAAATAATATTGCGGATCTGAATCTACATTCGCCAGCATTGAAGATTTCTTTGTTTTGTAGGCGCTGAATGATTCGGGATTGTAATTCAAGTCTGTAAAACAGGCATAAATCAATTCCATAGCTGTTTTCAGATCTTTTTTCGAACTTGTTCCGGAGATCCCGTCTGTAAGACCACCTACATAAGAGCTTACACTTACCTGTTTTCCTGCAAGATAATGGGTAAGATCTGTCTTGGAAAGACCTGCTAATCCAGCTTCCAGCAAAGCATCGAATGCAAATTTTGTTGTATTGTAATCAGCATCCGGAATGACAGAAACACCTCCCAGGCTTATTCCTGCAAAAACAATTTCATCGTCTTTAAAATCTGTTTTTTTGAAGGTTACTTTAGCTCCGTTGCTTAATGTCCAGGTGGTTGTTCCTAATTTGGCATCCGTTTCCGTTTTTGTTATTTTTCCTTCAGATTTGAAAGGTTTTATCAGACTTTCAATTTTAGTTTTTTCTTCGTAAGGTTTAAGATCAGCTATTTTAACAGTATCAAATGTATTCAGCACCATAGCCTCTGTCGGCATTTTAATATTATCTTTTTTTGGCCCTGTAATGACGATTACCCTGCTGTCATCTTTTACAAACTTTTTGATAATTCCGTTGGTTTGCTCCAGTACTATGGTTGGAAGGATTTCTTTAATATGCTCATATCCCCATGTAATCCCAGGTATGGGCTCCTGTCTCAAGAAATTGTTCACATAACCATCTATCAGATCACCGCTTTCGTTTTTGTCTTTGTTGTTGTAGGCCCATTCATAAGATGAAAGCATCTGATCTTTTGCTCTGTCCAATTCAGATTGGGTAAAACCGAATCTTTTTGCTCTTTCCACTTCTTCCAAAAGGACTCTCAGTGCATTCAGCTGATCGCCGTCTTTTGTATCTGCTGCTCCCTGAAATGCCTCTTTACTTCTTGCATAAGTTCCTCCGTGGTAAACAGATCCATAAGTAAAGGGTGGATTCGTAGAGTTAACCAGTTCTGCCAATCTGCTGTTCAGCATCATATTCACAAGACTTTCTACAATACTCTGATCATATTGCTGAACCGTTACATCCGGCTGGTACGTTTCAGAATCTTTGATGATGAATTGTACTCCTGAACCTGTTGCATCAGGATCAGTTTCAATAGCTACCATTGCTTCTTCATGATTCGGAAGATCAAAAGATTTTCTTTCTCTAGGTTTTGAAGGATTTTTATATTTGCTGAAATTATCCTTAATTTTTCTCTCGATTTCATCTATATTGATATCTCCAACTACAACAATTGCCATCAGATCGGGCCTGTACCAATCCTGATGAAATTTTCGGATAAGATCAGGTTTGAAATTTTCAATTACTTCTTTTTTACCAATAGGAAGTCTTTCTGCATATTGAGATTGGTATAAAAGCTTAGGAAGGTATTTATCCATCATTCTTTTATCAGGTCCAAGACCTAATCTGAGTTCTTCCAGTACCACTCCTCTTTCTTTATTGATCTGTTCGTCAGAAAGTGTCGCATTAAATGCCCAGTCTTCCATCACTTTCAGTCCGGCATCGAGATTACCGGGTTTATCCAACGGAACAGGAAGCATGTAAACCGTTTCATCGAAACCTGTAGAAGCATTAAGGTGCTGACCGAACTTTACCCCAATCGACTGTAAAAAATCTACTAATTTGTTATCCGGAAAATTCCTGGTTCCATTGAAATTCATGTGCTCCATAAAGTGAGCAAGCCCTCTTTGATTTTCGTCTTCAAGAATAGATCCGGCATTAATCGCCAGACGGAATTCTACTTTTTTCTCAGGTAAAGCATTTTTTTTGATGTAGTACTTCATTCCGTTGGAAAGAGTACCAATTCTTAAGGACGGATCCACAGGGATGTTTTGTCCATACATATTGACAGACATCAGGAAGATGACTGAAAACGAAGATAACATTCTTTTCATCTACATTATTTTGACCTTTCAAAAATATTAATTCTCCCAGCGATGAGGCTTTGCCAGAGGGTTAAATTCAAGTTAAAAAATGTAATTATAATAAAATGAAAACAAATTATTGTTTTTATGTTACTTAAATTGATTTTTAATTAAAAAAATTCATCAATTAGTTAAAATAGACTAATTAAAAATAATGTTATTTTCTTATTTTACTCTTAAATTATGGTAAATCCACTATGATATTCCCTTTCTAAAACAAAAAAAATATTATATCGTACTATGGTTTTATCATTTTAATTAAAAAAATTCAGTTATCAACCTATTTCTAAAACAACGCAATAGCACTTTCAACGAGCTTATGTGCTTTTCGGGTACATATTCTATACTAAAAAAACCGGGAAATTCCCGGTTCTTTATCTCTTAAAAAGCAATTTTTACTTAAAATCAGCATCCGAAACTCCGGAATTGATGACCACTTTGCTCGTTTTAATTGTCATTTTCTGACCTCCTCCCTCAGCTTCTACTTCAGCCGGAAACTGTATTCCATCTACAGCCATATAGCTTTTAATGGTTGCTTTACCTTCCCCTGCATCCGTCTTATATAAAAGTCCTGTTCCAGCATCGAAATAAAATTTTCCTTTGTCTGAAGACAATACATTATAGTCTTTTCCATCAAGTTTTTCTGTAGATACAGTCTGGAAATTAGACGCATCAAATGCTAAAGCATCCATTGGTTTTCCTTTTTTAAGGTCTGCAATTTTGTCAGCAGGAATATCTGTTTTAGTTCCCATCTGATCAAAATATCCTTTCTCACCGTCAAAAAGCTGCACCATTTCTTTCCCCATGAAAGATTGTACAGATTTGAATTTATTCCCTAATTTCTTAGTAGTCATTTGGATTTCCATTCCCTGCACAGCAACTGTGTTATCAGTAATAGTAGATTTTACAGCGTCCAGTTTATCTTTTCCACCTAATGCTTTGAAATAATTATCAACAACTTCTTTAGGTGTAAGTTTTGATTTCACTGCTTCTGTTTTAGCAGATGCAGCCGCTTTTTTCTGAGCTGCTGCAGGTACTGAGAAAAGTACAGCGCAGAAAAACGGAATAATGATCTTTTTCATATTTATAATAAAGTTTAAAGGGTAAATATAGGAATATTGGCGGACATACAGATAAATGATGAATGATAAGTGATGAATGATGAGTGATGAATATTTACAGCATAAAAAAACCGCCAAAGAATTGACGGTTTTCAAATATTTATATCTGACTATAATTATTTCTTAAGTTCTTCTAAAAATTCGTCGTGAGAAATTTTAGTTTCTTTTTTGCTCGCTTTTTCAAGAATTACATCTTTCAGTTTAGCCATCGCTACTTCAGAAGAAATTTGTCTTACCTGCTCCTGGTCTTTCAACATTTCAACAGCATATTTCTGGATTTCTTCATCTCCTAAGTGGTGGATTCCGTAGATAGCCAATTGGTTTTTTACTAACTGTTCAGCCTGAGCCAATACATCAGCATAGTCAAGGTTAATTTCGTTTTCAGTCATCAATTTACCTTCGATGATCTGATGTTTCAACTGGTTTTTCTCGGCTTCAAGAATTTCTTTAGCCTGATCTTCAGACTGGATATTCTGGTTAGAGAATAACAACCACTTCACAAGGAAAGATTCAGGAAGTTTTACTTCTTCTTTCTCAGTTACTTGTTCTAATACTTTATTCACGAAGTGAACATCAGCATTCTGTTGGAAATACTCGTCTAATTCAGTCTTAACTTTATCTTTAAGTTCTTCTTCGGACTTAATGTTTCCTTCTCCGTATACTTTGTCGAAAAGATCCTGATTAAGTTCAGCCAACTTTAATGAATAGAAATCTTTCACTTTAACTTCTAATTCATTGTGGTGCAGGTGCTCAACTTCTTCTTTGCTGAATCCTAATTCTTTAGCCAATTCTTCGTCACCTGCAAGAGTTTCTTTCGTTACTTTTACAGAACCTTCCATTTTCAAACCTTTTACCAATTTGAAAGCTTCTTTGTTTTCAGCTGTGATGGTAAGGTTTTTTGGGTGGTGGTGGTGCTCTCCTTCAGCATCTTCTTCCACAACCTGAGAAACTTCTAAAACAATGTAAGAATCTTTAGTGATTTTATCTTGAGGAACCTGCTCTGCAAAACGCTTCTGCATGTTTTCAATACTCTTGCTGATTTCTTTATCGGAAGCTTCTACTTTGTAATGAGGTGCTTCATATTTAGCTAAATCTATAGTGAATTCAGGCTCATATCCTACCTCGAAAGCAACTTCTAATTGATCAGCATTGTAATCTAATTCGTTTACTGGCTGAGGAACAGGCTGACCAACTAATCTTAATTTATTTTCATTAACATAGTTGTTTAAAGCATCAGAAACCTGTCTGTTGATTTCTTCAAATGCAATACCTGCTTCATATTGTTTTTTAACCATACTCAAAGGCACTTTCCCTTTTCTGAATCCAGGAACTTGCGCATTTTTAGCATAATTAATCAACTGCTTCTCTACTTTTTCTTTGTAGTCAGATTTTTCCAATGTTACTGTAAGCAATGCACTTACGTCATCATGGTTTTGTGCGGTAACCTTCATTATTGATTAAAATTTTAGGTTGCAAAAATAGGAATTTTTTATGAAAAAAACTCATTTAAAATCAACTTATAACGCCAAATATTGTTAAATAAAAAACCACCGGAGAATTCCGGTGGCCCAAACAAGATTAAAGGTATATTAATTAATAATATTATAGTTGGCCTGTGCATCTGTTTCACCTCCTGTATGAGTTCCGTAAATCACTCCGTTTCCACTAACAGCAGAAGCTTCAGAAACTGTTACCGGCTCATGGAATAATGTAAGAACCAGCTGGCTAGGTGCAGAAGCATTTTTTACCGCAGTATTGACTACCCATTTTGTTTTCAGCCCCACACGGTTTCCGTCATCTCTTTTGGAAGATTCATCATCTGTACGGGTTAAGGTGATATCTGAGTTTGGAAAGTTGTATACCAGGAAATGTTCATTTTTTGCTTCTTTAATTTCCTGAGTGGCATCTTCGTCACCATTTTTGAAAATAACTTCTACATTATAAGTGTGGCCATTGATCAGTTTAACATTAGGGTTCGTGGTACTGTTCACCTGATAATCATAAACTACAGGAACTCCTGTAGCTTCATCCGTTACTTTTAAAAGAACATCTGACAGTTCTTCCTGAGGAAGATCATCTGCTTCATCATCGCTTCTGTTACACGATGTTAAGCTTAAAGAAACGGCTAAGAATAAAAGTCCTAAGATAAGCGTTGTATTTTTAAAAATATTTTTCATGTTTTTGATTTTAAGTAATTAAAATTGATATTTAAGAGTTAAAATAAAGTTTCTTCCCATTTCGTTGGAAAAGAAACGAAGTCTGTTCAGATAATCTCTGTACGACGTATTGAATACATTTCGGACTGAAAAATCAATTCCGAAATTTTTAGACAGATTCACCCCTGTCTGAAGGTTCCAAAGGGAATATCCGTTTGGAGGTGTAGAAATATCCACTTCTTCATTGTAAGGATTTCCGTCCGAATCGAATAATCTGATCGGAACGTTATAAACAGGAAATCTTGTCTGTTTCAGATAAGTATTGTTACTTACTGTAAAATAAAAGCCTTTCCATTCTTTCTTATTGAATTCCAAGGAATTGTTAAAATTCGGCGGCATCATTAAAATAAGCGGTACATCATGAGTAGTGTCCTGTCCATACACATAGGAACCGCTTCCTTTATAAGTCAGATTATCTGTAATTTTAAGCTGAGCATCGATATCCAGTCCATACATTTTTGCATTGATCTGCTGATAACTATACTCTACAAAAGCTCCACCCCATTGTGTATTCAGATAACCTGTAGGAATCTGATTGATGAAATTCTGAGTATAAAAGAAATATGGGTTTACAGAAATGTTCAATCCTTTTAGGACATTTGCTTTTATATCTGCCACTAAATTAAACTGATTTCCGGTTTCACTCTTCATTCTCATATTTCCTCTCTCAATGATCGCTGCAGAATGGTGAAGCCCATCTGCAAAAAGCTCTGCGATATTTGGAGATCTTGAAACTCTGGCGTAATTGAATTTCAGGTTAAAATATTCGGATGGGTGATAGACAATTCCACCGTTTACTGAAACATTATTATACGTTAATGATGGCTTGGTAAGAATTCTGTTTTGGTTTATTCTTACTACAAAATTTGAATAATCTGCCGCATATTTTTTATTCCAGTCGCTCAGACCAAACCATTTTGTTACATCATAATGATCGTAATCATATCTCCCCCCCAGTTCAATATCCAGTTCCGGCGCAATTTTATATTTTAGTACAGAATAGATTCCTGCATAATATCTGTCATAGTTCGGGACAAGACGTCTTGCCTCGGTCTGCGTATTGGAATAGTTGTTCTGATACCCTGCGTTAATCCCTGTTTCAAGATTCCAGTTTCCTCTTTCTATCAGGTGATTTACATTAAGATCGTTGGTGATCAGCTCAAGATTCAATGCCGGTTTTTTACTCAAAGCTTCTGTACGTCTGATATCATACTCTTTTCTATGATTGTACTGAAAGCTGTAAGTAGCCGTTATTTTTCCAAAATTTTCAAACCTTTTGTAAGCCGAAACTTTAGCGATATGATGTTCAATTTCCTGTTTAGGATTGTCAATATCATAGCTAAAATCCCTCTGATAAATTGGTTCCGGAGATGTAAGAGCATTACGCAGATCTTCAGAGTTTCCTGCGTGAGAACTTCTAAGGATTCCGACTGTGCTTTTCGTCAGATAGTAATCAAATGAAAAACCTTTTTCAAATGTCATTTTCTGTACACCAAAATTAAATCCTGAACTCTCAAGCCCTGTATTCATCAAACCATACTCAGGAGCTTCAAGATCCCCCAGCTTTTTATAGCTTCCATTGGTTTTGATGGCCCAGCCATTCTCCCAGGTTTTTGCAAGCTTAACATTGAGATCAGCCCCTCTTCCGTTTGAAATTCCGGAAAGAGAAACATTTCCCATAATAGTATCTTTCTTTGGTAAAATCTGAGGTTGTAAAACAACGACTCCACCTACTGCACCCGCTCCATATTTCAAAGCAGATGCTCCTTTGATCACATCGATATGTTCAAAATTATTGACATCCACGTTAGGAGCGTGTTCTACTCCCCATTCTTGTTCAGCCAGCTTCACCCCATCATTAAGAATGGAAACTCTGCTTCCATAAAGACCATGAATAATAGGCTTAGCGATATTATTTCCGGTTTTAAGAACATTGACACCGGAAATATTGGTTAATAAATTCCCTAAGTTTTCGGTGACATTTCTTGAAAGCGTTGATTTATCAAGTGTTTTCACCACCATGCTTCCATTGTTCTTGTGGCTTCCGTGAACGGTCACTGTTTCAATGTCTTTGACGTGATGCTCCAGCGTAATAACCAGATGTACATCCTGATAGACTCCTATATTTTCAGTATAATCATCACAATCCGGATGTTGTGCACTGAGTGTATACTTCCCTGCAGGAATTTTATCTAAAGAAAATTTACCTTTCTTGTCTGTTTTGGCTGTAAAGTTCCCGATTTTAATCACTGAATTTTCCAGCAATGTTTTATCATGGAAATCCTGAACGGTTCCCTCTACAGTATACGTTTTTTGTGCACTTGTAAATACTGATCCACAAAAGATCAGCAGCAGGCAATATATCAATTTCATTGTAAATAGATTGATTGCGCACCCTTTTCAACAGGGTACATTTTTCGTTAAAATTTGTGGGAAGGGTTCGATTGATTGTACAATGTATTCCTGGTAAGAAGTTAGAGGTTAGAAATTAGTAATTGAACATTATTTAGATATCTATTACAGATAATCAGGTGTTTTTCCCAACAACTTTAAACTTTAAACTTTAAACATTGAATTTAAAGCAGTAAACATTGAACTTTAAAGTACAAAACTTTAAACCCTATAGAATCTATGAATTATGCAATTGCGGGCGGTCCCCGAAGCTGGAAGGTGAATTTGGTCTGTGACCAGATTTTCTCCTGAACGGCGATAATTTGTTTTACTTCATGGCTGTAATGCTCAAAAGTAAAGTTGAATTCTTCAGGAGCTAATGTATGTCCGGTAACCAAAAAGTGGCAGGCCAGACAGTCGCCAGCTTTCTCTTTAGTAACGGCTTTCGTCATCGTATTCTCAACTTTTTTAAGATGAAAAGCCTTAAAATAGTCTACCGAATCGTGATGGTGAAAGCTTTGAGAAAGCAGCGCAAGGAAATATACTCCAAACAACAGCTTGGAGATAAAACTCTTTAGGTTTCTGCTTTCTTTAAAAATCATGGTTCAAAATTATGAAAATAATTTAATTGTTTCCTTAAACTTTTATTAAATTACTTAACAACTATTGATAATATGTAGAAATGAGTACGATTTTGTTACAAAAAAATGCTTCATCCTATTGAGTTGATGAAGCATTTATATTTTAAATTTAATCCAGTTGTGTTCCAAGATATTCCCACTCCTGTAAAGCTGTATCCAGCTCTTCCTTAGTTTTATTGTATTGTTCTAAGGTTTCATCTGAAGGATTTTCTTTGGCAAAAGAAGCTTCCATTTGCTCTACTTTTGTTTCAAGCTCGGAAATTTTCTCTTCCACTTTCTTAATTTTATTCTGAATATTTTTTTGCTCTTTACTTACAATATTTGAAGATTGACTGCTCGTTACTACAGGTTTTTCTTCCACTTTCTTAGGTTCTACCTTTACTTCGCTGTGAAGCTTAGCTTTTTCTGCAGAGATCTCTCTGATGGTTTCCTTTTGTCTGTACTCAAGGTATTCGTTGATATCTCCCAGGAATTCTTTCATTTTTCCGTCACGGAATTCGTAGATCTTATCACACAGCCCCTGAAGGAATTCCCTGTCGTGCGAGATGACAATTAAAGTTCCTTCAAAATTCTGCAGTGCCAGCTTGATAATTTCCTTAGACTGGATATCCAGGTGGTTGGTAGGTTCGTCCATGATCAGCGTGTTGAAAGGACGAAGTAACAGTTTACAAAGTGCCAGACGGTTTCTTTCTCCTCCGGAAAGTACTTTTGTCTTTTTAGTAACAGCATCTCCCTGGAAAAGGAAAGATCCTAATAAATCTCTTACTCTTGGTCTTGTTTCTTCTGTTGCTGCATCTTCTGCTTCTTCCAGAACTGTTTTATTAGGCGTTAAAACCTCTTCCTGATTCTGAGCGAAATATCCGATGTTAACATTATGCCCAAGATTCCATGTTCCGGAATAGTCTTTAATATCTCCGGCTAAAATTTTAGCCAAAGTTGTTTTTCCCTGTCCGTTCTGTCCTAAAAGAGCAATTCTGTCTCCTCTCTGAACGATAAAATCCACATCATCAAAAATCTGCTTCTGCCCGTACGCTTTTCCAAGATTGATGGCTTCGAAGATTACTTTCCCCGGAACCATAGACTGTACGAAACGGATGTTGAACTTTGAAACGTCTTCGTTATCCACTTCGATACGTTCAATCTTATCTAATTTTTTAATAAGTGACTGTGCAAAAGAAGCTTTGGTAGCACTTGCACGGAACTTATTAATGTTATCTTCCATCTGCTTGATCTCCGCATCCTGATTTTTTTTAGCCTGAATCAGTTTTTCACGGCGGTCTTCTCTCATGACAAGATATTTGGAATAGTTCGCTTTATAGTCGTCAACTTTTTTGTTGTTGATATCAAAAGTACGGTTACATACCGCTGTCATAAACTGTTTATCGTGACTTACCAGAACAATAGCTCCCGGATAATCTTTGAGGAAGTTCTCCAGCCAGATGATAGATTCCATATCCAGGTGGTTGGTAGGCTCATCGAGAAGCATAATATCGTTCTTCTGAAGAAGCAGTTTTGCCAATTCGATTCTCATTCTCCACCCTCCGGAAAATTCATCAGTAATTTTCTGGAAATCATCGGCTTTAAATCCTAAACCAAATAATACCTTTTCCATATCGCCTTCAAGATTGTAGGCATCATGATTCATCAGAAGGTCATTCAGTTCGGTCATTTTATTAATCAGATCCGTGTAGGAATCACTTTCATAGTCAGTTCTCACTGTCATCTGGTGATTCACCTCTTCCAGTTCATCTTTCCAGGCATTGATCTGCTCAAAAGCCTGCATGGTTTCAGCCCATACCGTTCTTCCTTTTACAAAATCAAGATCCTGTTTAAGGAAACCAATGGTAACACTACCTTCCGTCACAACCTCTCCTTCGTAGAAATTAATTTCTCCGGAAAGCATTTTCAATAAAGTAGATTTTCCGGCTCCGTTTTTACCAACGAGACCCACTTTATCATCCTTTTTAATGGTGAAATTGACATTTTGAAATAAATAATTTCCTGAATGGTGTAACCCTAAACTTTGAACCGAAAGCATCTTAATTAATAATTAGTAATGAATAATGAATTTTCGGGTGCAAAAATACGGAAAAAGAAATGAATAGACGAGAAATAAAAAAAGCAGCCAGTTTCGAAGCTTTTTCCTTCTATGAAGGTAGATGTTACCCTTTAAAAAGGAGACACCATAAGATGTCCCCTAACCTAAATTTAAAACTGAGAAGTCTTTTCACTAATTCTTCCATTCATTTAATCTAACAGCTGCCGGCGTTTTTATAATAGAACGAACCCAGATATCATTGTTGGGTACGTTTGTTCCATAAAGAAAGTCAGCAACAAAGCTGTCTTCCGGCAGATGGAGTTCTACGGAAAGCCTTTTTGTCCGGCTTGTTTCATCAACGGAGGTACTGCTTGATACATTTAATCCGTTATTGATTAGTTCAATATTAATTTCACGTTGGGTTCTATACCGGAAACTATTACTATACAATCCGAAGTTTGACGAAATGTGAGTATAATCTGCAAATCTTCCGAAATCATATATTGGCTTTTTGTTTCCGGAAAGGTCTCTCAGGTATTCTTTCATTTTGATATAATATCTATTGAGAAAAGCATGTTTATTATAATCTGTTCCGAAGTAGGCTTCATTTTCTGTACTAAATACTGACAATATGGTATTGGTCTCGTCCATCATCAGTTTTCCATATACTTTTGACAGGTCATTGTATACTTTATCACGGCAAACATACGCCTGTGAAATGCCATCCACCGTTTCCACTTTATATCCTGAGAGTAAAGCATCCCAGATTTTATTTCCCTCAGCATTGGTTTTTGTATTTCTGATATCTGAAACATAATTATGCAGATCATTAACATTTATGAAATCTGTAGAGATATAAACAGATTGCGGTCCTTCCAGATAGCCTCCTCCAATATCAGCATGATCTCCTGGGACAAATATTTCTTTCCAAACTGATGGCTTATTTTCTGATTTCTGATCCTGCATTGTTTTCGAATTCTCAAAAATACCGGTAAGCGGAAAGAAAAATCTGCTCTCATTGACTGCACAGAAATGTAAAACATTTTCTACCTGCGAAGATATCTTCATATTATAAGTATTGAAAGGTTTGGACTCTACCGTATCAAAAAGTCCTAAAAATTTTATTATACAATTTCCTACCGCATAAAAGGTCAAAAGCTGATTACCGAAAGTTCTTGCCAGCATACCTCCTCTCCCGAATCCATAGATGTAGAAATGATATTCCTTAGTCTCATCACAGGCTGTTTTTTGTACAAAATCTCCGGCTTTCCGAAGTTTATCATCAGATGAATATCCGCTTCCATACGGCGGGTTTGCACATGTTGCCATGGCAAAATTATTATCTTCATTCCCTGTTACAGTACCAATTCCTTCAATATATATCTTTTGATCTCCAAGGAACAGACTGTATAATTTATAGATATTGCTGAAAGTACCATAGTAGCTTTCATTATTGTTCAGCGGTTTATCCGGTGAAAGAATATTGACCCCATTGTTTCCTGTACCGTCAAAGAAAATCCCGACGGAAATCACTCTGTTACCATTCATGTTTCTACTTTAATTTTTTACTAAAGATCCTGTTGTGTTTTTTTCAACTGACATCCCTAAAAGAGACATTCCAAAATAACAGAAGAAAAACAAGGTTAGCTAGAGTGAAAAGTACCAAATAAAAAATTCCGTATTTCTACGGAATCAATTTAAATTTTTTCAAGAGAGTAAATATTGTTGACAATAGCATAAATCACTATTCCCACTGTATTTTTGGCTCCTATTTTTTCAAGAATACGTTGCCTGTGGCTTTCTACAGTTCTTGGGCTGATAAAGAGTTTTTCTCCAATTTCGTTGTTAGTCAATTCCTGGCAGATCAGTTTTACCACATCTTTTTCTCTTTCTGATAATTCATCTTCAGTTTCAAACAGAGAATTTTTCTTGGCAGAGCTGTTCATATAAGTAAACAGCATCTGATGATCTTCAGCCGTGAAAAACACCCCATTTTTATCCACCATTGTGATGGCATCAATAAAGGTTTTCTTATTTGAATTTTTGGGAAGAAATGCTGATACTCCCAATTTGACCATGTATCCCAGAATAGAGGTCTTATAATGGGATGACAGAATAATAATTTTAAGATCCGGATATTTTTCCTTGAGGATTTCCACCAGTTCAAAACCGTTCATAGGTTTCATCTGAACATCTACGAGAGCAATATCAGGAAAATCATCTTTTAAAAGTTTTCCGAGGTCTTCTATAAAATCGGGGCCATTATCTGCGGTAAGGCAAACTGATATATTTTTTTCATTGGAAAGCAGCATTTTTACCCCTTCGAGGATCAGCTGTTCATCATCAATCAGTGCTAGTTTGATTTGGGAACTCATGATATTTTGGAATTTTTATAATTAAACGACTTCCTTTATTCGAAAAACTTTTTTTCCATTTGTGTATTGCGTTCATAGATTTGATACGGGATTCTATATTTTTGATTCCCATTCCTTTTTTCACTTTTTCATATTCAAAACCCTGTCCGTTATCAGAAATCACCACTGCCATATTATCAGGATAATCTTTAATGTAAATCCAGATATCCGTTGCATCGGAATGCTTGATCACATTGGTGGTAAATTCCTGAATAATCCTGTACAGCTGTACTTCCACGAAAAGATCTTTCTTTTCATATCCCTGCATTACCTGCAAAGAGATATTAATTTTATGGGAAAGATTGGCTATTAATTCTTCAACATATAAAACCAGCCCTACCGACTCCAGATTTACCGGGTATAATGAATGGGAAATACTTCTGGAAGCGTCAATCAGCGAAGACATCTGGCTGTAGATATTTTTTTTGATCTGCTCATCACCCTGGGTATCAAGGTTATTCAGCCATAAAGAAAGAATATTAAGGCGGTTTCCGATGTCATCATGAATCATCACTGCAATTCTTTTTCTTTCTTCTTCCTGAGCTTTAATATTTTCCAGAACTAATTTTTTCTGATGGAGTACTTCTGCTTCATGCTGTACGTTTTTTTCCTTTATAATTCTGGTAATAAAAGCTCTGTAGGCCAACAGAATAAAGGATACTATAATTGCTATGGTAACAATTATAAGGATCAGCAGATTGATATTTAAAGTTACTTCTTTAATCTGAAAAATGTGTATAAAAATGAACAGTACAAAATACTCGATAGAATATTATTGGCACTGAGAATGGTATAGTAATCGTTTTCCGATAGATTGGCAATCTGATGCTGAATAATAAAAATAAATACTGAAACTGAGTAATAGAAAAAAATACTGGCATCTACAACAAGAAAACGGTTCTGAGCAGAGGTATTCTTAATCTCGAGAATCAGGGTAAATCCGGAAAGGCAAATAATTATAATATTGGAAACCACTTTCGCAATATCAGCATTTGCAGGATAGTCAAATCCGTATTTCGAGATCATAAAGCCCGCAGCCAATACACCTACAGTTAACAGAACATATCTTGACCAGTCCAGTTTCCTGATAAATAAGCCGGTCAGTAAAAAAAACTCTCCTGCAATGTATAAAGGATATAGGAATGATGTGTCATTCAATCTGAAGATATAAGGCAGAGCCAGATTCAGCAGTTCAATAAAAAAAAGAAAAGCAATACAATGAAAATACTGCTTTTCTTTATGATTTAATATGCGGTATTTTGCTGCTCCCAGCAGTATAACAGATAGGAGCAGTGCATAGTTCAGGAATAAAATTGCCTTATAAAGTTCAGCCATTCCTCAGTGTATCATTTAAAATTCGCATCCTACACCTTCATCCGGTATACGGCAGATAGGAGGACATGGTTTTGCCCAATCGTATGTATTTGAAATAGCTTCGGCTCCAAGTTCTGCATTCCTAAGGTTTTCACGGAAAGAGATAAAAATAAGAGTTACCAGCATTTTCCCATAAATATCATTGTATCTGATACCAAAAGAACAGGTAATACCTGCCAAACCATCATCAGAAAGGCAAAGGTCTGCAGTAGGAACATAGAATTTTCTGAAGATTCCACTTCCCTGATTTTCTCTGCTCTCTTTGTAAAACCAATCCATACCTTGATTTCTCCAGCGTTCAATAGCATCTACAGCTTTGTCCTGCTCAAGAATTGGTGTATTGGAAACCGGTAATCCCATATTGGCATTCTTTTCCATGCTTTCAAGATCTTTAGACAGAACAGCATTTTTAATAAGAGTGTATTCCTGGATCTCCTGGAGTCTAATATCTTTTTCCAGCTGGGTAAGGAAGCTGTATGGATATTCTTTTGCATCTATTTTTACTCCCTCGTTATCGATAGGATAAAAAATAAGAATCAATCTGTCTCTGTAAACTCCTACTGCAGCACAAAAGTCTTTATACTCCCTGAACCCTTTCATCCACTCAAGGTGTTCTCTGGAAATATTAAAAACATAGTTAGTAGGGATAAGTTTTTGAATTTTGGAAAAGTCAGAAAGGGACGCTTTCCACTGGTTTGATGCTGCTCTACATTCTTCTCCAGGCAGCATATAGTCTACAATGTTTAATGTTGACATAAGTATAGTTTTTAGTCGTATAAAAATATACAAACTAAACATGCTACGCAAGAAGATTTTAATTAATAATTTTTCACAGTAATATGATAACAGCTCTGTTGCTTCTCTTTGATATAATATATTCTACCAATCTTCTCATAATGCTTTAAAACTTTCTCCAGAGCTATTTCCATTTTCGGATTGTATTTTAGAACATTGTTAAATCTCACATAAGAAATATCAAAAGAATTCCCATAATTATGAGAACTAATCCCTAATGAGGCATTAGAATTCACTCTTCTTAGCCTGCACTGATCTTCAAGCGTTCTTGTAATGGATGAAACAGTAAATGTACCGCCTTTTGTATCCTTGCTGAACTTAGATGCTATTTTCTCCAGCGTGGTTTTTGCCTTTGATACCATATAAGCCCTGCTGTAATCAAGCCTTTGAACATGATATCCCTTCCCGGATTTTTTTACTTTGTGGAATTTACCGCTATTGATGTATTTCTGTACGGTCCTGGAATCTTTCAGCAGCTGTACCCCAAAACTTTTTGAGGCATCAAGATGAGATTTATAAAGCGGCGTTGGTTCAACCTTCAGTACAGTGGCAAGATCATAACAGGGAAAATCTTTTTTAGCTGCCTGCGAATAATGTAAACTATAAATAAAAGGTACAAAGACCACGCAAAAAAACTTTCTCATTCACCATCCTTTTAAATTACAAATGAAAGATAAAACATTTATGTTATATCTTTCAAAACTGACTATTATACTCTCTCAATAAATCCCAAACAAACTTTACACCAAATTGCAGATTTTACAATTTTTGTTCTCTCTTTTTTGAAATATTTTTAAGATTTATCTTTTTACTTTAAGATTTAAATTTTACATTTGAGATACTTTAAACAATAAACAACATGATAAAAAAACTTTTCGCTGAATTTTTCGGCACATTTTGGCTTGTTTTCGGAGGATGTGGAAGCGCTGTTTTCGCAGCCGGTGTTCCAGATATTGGCATCGGACTTTTAGGAGTTGCTTTAGCCTTCGGTCTTACTGTTCTTACTATGGCTTACGCTGTAGGACATATCTCAGGAGGGCATTTTAATCCGGCGGTTTCGTTTGGACTTTTAGCAGGAGGAAGATTTTCTGCAAAAGACCTTATTCCTTACATTGTAGCACAATGTCTGGGCGCAATTGTAGCAGCAGGATGCCTGTACACGATTCTTAACGGAGCCGGAGCGGTAGAATTCTCAAAACCCGGAGATTTCGCCACCAACTTCTACGGTGAAGCCGTTTATAACGGAAAAGCTTTCAGTATGGGAGCAGCATTTCTTGCTGAGTTTTTATTAACCGCATTTTTCCTTATTGTAATCATGGGAGCTACGGATAAGTGGGCGAATGGTAAATTTGCAGGTCTTGCTATTGGTCTTGCTCTTACTTTGATCCACCTGATCTCTATCCCGATTACGAATACTTCTGTAAACCCTGCCAGATCACTTTCTCAGGCAGTCTTTGTGGGAGGAACTGCAATGTCACAGCTTTGGCTGTTCTGGGTAGCTCCTATTTTGGGAGGAATTGTAGGAGGTTTAATCTACAAGTTCTTACTTCAGAGAGATACTGCTGAAATTGCAGATTAATTTTAAAATAACATTCAATGATAAAATCCTGTCAGGCGGCAGGATTTTTTATTTTATTTTTTTGATTTCAAAAGGATTTTTAAAGATCAGCTCTTCATGCTTTCCTTTGATTTCCATTTTACGCTGGAGAAGATTCAGAGCCATTTTTCTGATAAAAAGATCCTTGTCATTCAGTTTCCAGTAAGAATCCTTATGAAGATTTTTAGGCTGGCGAATCAGATAAAATTCAGTTTCCCAGGTATCCACATTATGATAGAACTCTATGATTCCGCAGTGTTCAGGGATAAGGGCTGCATCTACCATTCCCATTGGAAGCAAAAAGCTAAAGGAATTGCATACATAATCGCCACAGGAAATTTTATCATGTTTCAGAAATTTTTCTCCGGTATCTTTATTCAGGTATGATTTTTTGAAATCATTTTTGAAATCACTTTTTGAAAGCTTAATTTCAATTTCGTGACTTTCACCTTCTGAATTGATGATTAAGATATCTGCTTCCCAATCTGCCTGAAAATAATTCGTCAGTACGATTTCTTTTTCAAAATCGCAATGGGAATGAATGTAGGCGTGTATGAGTTCTTCTATTTTGATCATTGATATAATTGTAAAATGTACAATGTAAAAAGTATTAATGATGATGCGCTCTCCTAAAAGTCAATATTGTAAACGCTAAGTTCACAAAGTTTTTTTATTTACCGACTGTTTAAAATGTTCGCAGAGTTGTTTCACTCAGCAAAAGCCGCAAGGTATTTTTATTTATTATGATCATACAAAAATTGACAAGCGAAGCAAATTGACGATTCACAATTGCTTTTATATTTAACTTTTAGCTTACCAGCAGACTGCATCCTCTGATATCGGAATGATCTATTCTTCCTAAGACCTGAAATTTATCTCCTATTATTTTTCCCAAATCCTGTGTTGCAATAAATGAGCAGGAATGGGTGTTGGCAAGATCAATAATATTAATAGCTCCTGTTCGGCCTTCTTTTTCATAAGCTAAAGGATCTTCTGCGTTGCGAACCATAATTCTCATCCAGTTTGGACACTCATATTCATTATTTCCAAGGGAATAAGCCTGTGAAAGCAACTCTGTCATAGAGTATTCGGAATAGATTTTCTCTGTTTTAAGACCTTCCTGTAATATTTTCAGCAATTCATCCTTTGTCATTTCTTCCTTTCGCCCTTTCATACCGCCGGTTTCAATTACCACTAAATTTTCGGGGAAGTTCATGGATTCTTCGCTTTGTTCATGGCAATAATCCAAAAAGTCCAGAAGAGCAAAGGAAACTCCGAAAAGAATCACTTTTTTATCCTTCAATGTGTTCAGGAGTTCAAAGAGTTCGGCATGGTTATAAAGAAAATATCCGTTTTCCGGTTTCCCTGATTTTTTCATCAGATAATCTACCATATAGATCAGTGATGAATTCTGTCTCTCCAGATAACTTGGAAGCAGCCCCAGAAAAATAAAATCTTCCGGTTTTCCGATAAACTGATCAAAGCTTTTGTAAATACTCTCCTCATAAAGCTCAGTATCTGCGATGAAATGTTTTGAAAGGTTCATTTGGGTTGTTCCTGAACTTTGAAAGAAAAGATCCGTATCAATATTTTTATCCAGAATCTGATGGTTTTTAAACATTTCAATAGGAAGAAACGGGATTTTCACCAGACTATCGACCTCATCAGGATTAACCTTCAGAAAATCAACAAATTTCCTATATATTTCAACATTTCCATATTGATAACGAAATGTTTTCAATGAGGCATTCAGAAAATTCTGTTCATTCTCTATGTTGAATATATTTTTCAATTCCATAATTTTTGAGTTTCTTAATCCCTTACTACAAGGCAATTACAGAGATAAAATATTGTTTTTAAATAATTTTTTAATGCATTAAACCTATTTTGGTAGACTTATTGCAATGTGTTACTTGGAATATGGATTAAAAACAAGAGTGGGTTTTTCCACCCGTTCGAAAGTTACCTCTTTTAGGGGTAATTTTTTTTGCTTTATTTTTGAAAAATTTTCAGTTCAAAATCTTTTTCAAAAACCCCGTACGTGAAATAGGAAATCCAGTCTCCAAGGTTGATATATTTTGCATTATGGTCCAGATCCAGTACCATGGGCAGGTGTCTGTGTCCATAGATAAAGTAATCAATCTTCTGAGTTTTCAGTTTTTCTTTGGAATAAATAATCAGAAACTCTTTATCTTCTCCCAGAAAAGCTTTGTCTTCTTCTCCTGAGATCATTTTATTTTTTTGGGAAAGATACAACGCTACTTTCATTGCAATATCGGGATGAAGCCATTTGAAGAACCATTGTGCCAAAGGATTTGTGAATAGTTTTTTCATTCTTTTATATCCTTTGTCTCCGGGTCCCAAGCCATCTCCGTGAGCCAGCAGAAACTGCTTCCCTCCCATTTCAAAATATTGTTTCTGATAGAATACGGTGCAGCCAATCTCTTCTTCCAGATAATCTTTCATCCAGAGATCATGATTTCCGACAAAGAAATAAATATGAATTCCTCTGTCTTTGAGTTCTGCAATTTTTCCAAGTACCCGGACATATCCTTTGGGAATAACATGCTTCCATTCATGCCAGAAGTCAAAAAGGTCACCCATTAAAAACAAAACCTGAGCATCTTCTTTGATCTCATCCATCCAGCGTATAAATCTATCCTCCCGTACCTTGCTTTCCTTGGGTGTAGGAGCACCAAAATGCTGATCCGAAGCGAAATATACTTTTTTTCCAGGTTCTAAATTAATTGTTGTTTTTAACACCTTCTGAGTTTTGTGAAAAATTATTGATTATCTTCTGCAAACCATTCTCCATAAGAGTTTTCTGTCTCATGAAGTTTAAGATAGGCTAAAGAAATTCCTTCGGGAAGTCTTGATTTGATTTTAGCAGCAATGGCGTACAACATGTTTTCACAGGTTGGCTGGAAGCTGCAATAGATTACTTTATGTCCTTTCTGCTCAAGGTCATCTCCCAGTTCTTTATGAGGAGACAGCGCATTGACAAGGACCGCATGATCCCATACGTCCACGATCTCAGATTTTACGATACTTTTGATATCTCCGAAATCTACCACCATTCCATTTTTAGGATTTTCAATATCATTAATCGGTCTCCCTTTCACTGTTACAAACAGCTTATAGGAGTGTCCATGCATATTTTTACACTTCCCATCGTAGTTGTAAAGCACGTGAGCCGTTTCGAATGTAAAAATTTTTGTAATACGTATCATATTACAAAGATATGACAAAACCGCTTAATAGAGAAAAGACTGTTTCTATTACAGCGATTTTAAAATATTTTTTTAGCAGGTTTTCAAAATTGATATCTATTACTTCTTGAAAATTAATTGGTCTACTTCAAAACCTAATTGACACAAATAATCCAATCCATCTTGAACTGCTATTGAATTAACACCTGACCACCCATTTTTTAATCCAAGCAAAATAAACTGTTTAATGTACTTTGGCTCATTAAGATTAACGGTATCTTCTGAGTTTGTTAATTTATTTCTCAACTTAATACCGGATTTTAAAGGCTGACCCATAATATAATGATCAAATGTTACAAACTCAACGATCAAAGGAGTCTGTTTATGCTCTCTTAGAAAAACTTTCAATGTTAGAGTATTAATTTCAGTTTCAGCGTTCAATTGATCCGTAACCGAATACAAATATTCATTATTATCGATGACTATCTTTCTTAATTTGTTTTTCATCACCTCTCTTTATCTGATCGTTTTTTCAAATCTGTTAATGACTTTATATTCTTTATTTTTAATGACAATCTCATATTCTCCTTTGTCCAGAATTAAATAACGACTGTCTTTAGATGTTTTGAGTTCAATGATATCGGCAGGAATTCCTTTTTGTTCATACTCCCCTTTTCTATAGGCAAAAATCAATACCGGATATTCTGAAACTTCACAAACCGGAATCTTATACCACTTTCTATTTTTCGTCAGCATCCAATCTGGTCTGCCTTTGATGTATTTTGTAATGGGATGAATGATTTTAATATCGGTATACAGCTCTTTATCTTCTCCGTTATAGATTGCCTGATTTCCATCTTTTAAAACAACAGGGATAGTATTATTTACCAATCTTAAAAGTGGTTCGTTATACTTCGGGTTACTTTTTTCTGAAAACTGAGTCTGATCAATGGTAAAAGGATTTATTCCAGTAAGGTCTGAAAGTCTTCCCGCCATTGTTTTTTCCCAGGATTTATGAACACCTTCATACGCATGCTGGTAACCGCAGTAGATGAAATATTTGCCATCTTTATTTTTCTGCATAAAATCGAAGATATTGTTTGCCTCTCCTATTTCTCTTTGTTTATTATTTCCTTCTGCTTCATATGGGAAAAGCTTGAACCCAATTTTCAAGGCATTGTAAATAAAGTTTCCGAATTCTGGTTCTTTGGAATAATATCCACTGTTAAGAGCAGCAAATTTCGTGGTGTTTACAGAGTCACTCGCTAATGTTTCAAGTCCCAAATATCTGTATCCGTTATCATATAACCCCTGAAGCAAGGAAGATGCGAAAGTTCGGTGACTGGCATTGTGATGGGCTTCATTAATGATGATAATCTGTTCACTAACGGATCTTTTCAAGATATAATCTTTTGCGTTGACAGGGATTAGTTTTGTAAATCTTAAACTATCTGCAGTGCTCAGCTTTTTCACTCTTCCAAAAGTCATATCCCAACTTTTCAATGCAGTGTTATATTGTCCGCTTATCGAGTAAAATGTTGCACCCATCTGGCTTCTCCAGGATTGACTTTGGGTGGAGTCTGCCACCTTTTTTTTAATATCATCTGTAAACCAGTAAGGGTTTTCCTGGCCATAACCTGCCATGCTTAAGAAGAGCAATGTCAGTGAATATAAGAGCTTCATATGTATTTAGTTTTTTAATTTGATGCAAATAGTCAAAAAAACTTCTCCAACCAGTCATTTTCCAAACGTTTGATCTTTTTAGTTTCAGGATCAAACAAAATCCAGAGTGTGCTTGAATTTACCACCAGTTCATCATTGCAATAGAATTCTACTTTCCTTGGCTGCTTAGCTCCTTCCGGAGCCATTGGATAGGTTCTTACCGTAATGATATCATGCAGATAAACCTGTTTTTTGTATTGAATATGATGATCCAGAAGCATCCAGGCATCATTCATATACTCTGTTTTATATTTCAAGAGATCCCAGTGTTCTGCAGCCACTTCTTCCACCCAGTGTACATACTGTACATTATTCACATGGCTATTGTGATCAATATGTTCTTCTGTTACTTTGATCTGTTTTTCGTACATTAAATTCATTCTGCTGAAAGTTTACTCAAATTTATCATTTTAAAACAAAATATTCTTCATCCCATTAATCACTTTTACGCATAAAAAAACGGAATCATGAATTCTGATTCCGTTGTAATATTCAGTATATTAAGTTTCTTATTTAGATTTTCCAGCAGGTTTTGCAGGCGTTGCTGCAGCTCCTAATTTACTTTTCACAAGAGCTGTGATATCTTCACTTCCATCATTGTAAATAAGATTATTAGTTTCCTGAGATGCAATATCAAAAACATAATTGATACCTTTTTCTTTGGCAGCAGCAGAAATAGCAGCTTTTACTTTTTGCTGTAACGGAGTAAACAATTCATTTTGTTTTGCAGAAATATCTTTAGCAGCCTGCGCTCTTGATTCTTCAATTTTTTTACCCAGAGTCTGTAATTCTGTTTGTGCTGCCATCAGTTCTTTCGTTACCGCTTCTTTGTTAGCTTCACTAAGAGTCTTTTCTTTATCCTGGGCTGCCTTCAATTTAGCCTGATAATCACCGATTAATTTTTCAATTTCAGTCTGCTTGGTTTTTGTAAAATTGTCCACAGTTGCACTTATTGTTTTTACTTCGGATAAACTTGCAAAAATTTCATCAGTATTCACGCTACCAATCTTTTGTTGGGCTTTTGCAGCATTGGCTGTAAGTGTTAATCCTAATGTAATAAAAAGTACTTTAATTAAATTCATTTTTAATAATATTTTTTCAGCCTCAAATATAATTCAAATTTCAATTACTTATCATGTAGTATTTATTTCTTTATTATTTTGAGATATCTATAGTGTAAAAACAGGTTTAAACACCTTTAAACAAAAGAAAAACCTTCCCGAAGACGAGAAGGTTTAATATCAAAAAAATATGAAAAAATGACTAATGGAACTGTGCGGTTTCTGTAGAATCTTTCATCGCTACTGTAGCCGAGGAACCGTTTGTGACAATATTCTGTACTTCATCAAAATATCCTGTTCCTACAAAAGACTGATGCTTCACTGCTCTGAATCCTTTCTGCTGTAATGCAAACTCACGCTCCTGAAGTTCTGAATATCCTGCCATTCCTCTTTCTTTATAAGCTAAAGCCAATTCAAACATAGCCGTGTTTAAGGCATGGAATCCTGCAAGGGTAATAAATTGGAACTTGTATCCCATTTTAGCCAGCTCTTCACGGAAAGTAGACATTTCTTCCACACTCAGTCTTGCTGCCCAGTTGAATGAAGGTGAACAGTTATAAGCCAGCATTTTTCCCGGAAATTTGGCATGAATTCCTTCTGCAAATCTTCTCGCCTGTTCCAGGTCAGGATTTGAGGTTTCCATCCAGATCAGATCTGCGTATGGAGCATAAGACAAACCTCTGTCGATTCCCTGTTCTACTCCGTTTCTTACCACATAAAATCCTTCGGAAGTTCTTTCTCCTGTCACAAATTTCTTATCCCTGTCATCAATATCGGAGGTGAGTAAATCTGCAGCATCCGCATCTGTTCTTGCAATAATAAGACTTGGAACACCTAATACATCGGCAGCCAGACGTGCTGCAATCAACTTATTGACTGCTTCCTGAGTAGGCACCAATACTTTTCCGCCTAAGTGACCGCATTTTTTGGCTGAAGAAAGCTGGTCTTCAAAATGTACGCCCGCTGCTCCCGCTTCAATCATCTGTTTCATCAGCTCAAAAGCATTCAGATTACCTCCGAAACCTGCTTCTGCATCTGCAATAATAGGCACAAGATATTCTTTGTTTCCTGTTCCGCTTACGGATTGCACCTGATCTGCCCTTAATAAGGCATTATTAATTTTCTTTACCACAGAAGGCACTGAGTTGGCCGGATATAATGACTGATCCGGATACATCTCCCCTGATAGGTTGGCATCCGCCGCAACCTGCCACCCTGAAAGATATATTGCTTCCAGCCCGGCATCTACTTCCTGTACCGCCTGATTACCTGTCAATGCGCCAAGTCCTGCCACATAATCCTGAGTATTTAATTTATTCCAGAATTTTTTGGACATTTCTGTAGCAATAGTATAATCTATGGTATAAGAACCGCGAAGTTTTAAAACTTCTTCTGCTGTATAAGGTCTTTTCACACCGTTCCAGCGTGGATTTGTAAGCCAATCCTGTTCAATAGCCTGGATTTGTTCTTGTCTTGTTTTCATAATATTGGGATTTTGTTTGATTAGGTTTGAAAGTAATTTTGTTGCTGGATGCCAGTTCTATTGTTAGTGTTAATTGATAATTGGGTTTTCAACCAGCAACTATAAAACCAGCAACCAACATTTTATTAAATAAATGGATATGCTTTAAGGGTTAGAAATTCTTCAAATTTTTCAGAAAAGATCAGTTCATTGAAAAGTTCTTTAGCGAGGTTAAATTTTCCGTTCCGGAAACGGGCTTCTCCTACATACTTTTCAATATGGTCCATTTCTTCTTTTTCCCACTGCAGTACCATGCTTCGGGTTAACGTCCTGTCATCACTCAGAACGGCTTCGTTTTTCAGCCACTGCCAGATTTGTGTTCTTGAAATCTCTGCAGTAGCGGCGTCTTCCATCAGATTATAAATAGCAGCAGCACCGGTTCCCATCAGCCAGCTTTCAAGGTAAAGAATTCCAACATTGATATTTTTCCGGACTCCTTTTTCGGTAATATCTCCTTTGGGGATTTCCAGCAGCTGATTTTCCGTTATATGATATTCAAATTTTTTATCGATCTGATTTTTGGAAGGCATATACTTATCAAAAATTTCTTTTGCCACCGCTACCAATGCCGGATGTGCTACCCATGTACCATCATGACCGTTTTTCACTTCCCTTTCTTTGTCATTTTTTACTTTTTCAAAAGCTTTTTTATTGGCTTCATCATCGTCCTTTACAGGAATCTGGGCAGCCATTCCGCCGATAGCATGAACATTTCTTTTATGGCAGATTTCTATCACCCTTTTTGAGTATGCACTCATAAAAGGAGAAGTCATCGTCACCTGGTCTCTGTCCGGAACAATAAACTCGGGAAGGTTTCTGAATTTTTTAATGTAGGAAAAAATATAATCCCATCTTCCGCAATTCAGTCCTGCGCTGTGTTCTTTTAATTCAAATAAAATCTCATCAATCTGAAATGATGCAGTAATGGTTTCTATTAAAACAGTAGCTTTAATAGTTCCTTCCGGAATTCCAAGGTAGTTTTGTGCAAAAACAAAAACCTCATTCCACCATCGGGCTTCTTTATAATGTTCCAGTTTGGGAAGGTAAAAGTAAGGACCGCTGCCGTTTTCCAGAAGCTGTTTAGCGTTTCTGAAGAAATACATTCCAAAATCAGTCAGTGATCCGGAAGCTTTCTCTCCATTGATTTCAATATGTTTTTCCGGAAGATGAAGACCGCGTGGACGAACCTGTAGAACAGCCGTTTTCTCATTGAGGGTATACGCTTTTCCTTTTTCATTGACAAAATCAATGTTTCGGTTAATGGCATCAGAAAGATTAATCTGTCCCTGGATACAGTTTTCCCACACCGGCGAGCTGCTGTCTTCAAAGTCAGCCATAAATGCAGATGCTCCGGAATTCAGGGCATTGATAATCATTTTACGTTCAACAGGGCCTGTAATTTCTACTCTTCTATCCAGCATATCGTCAGGAAGTGAAGCACATACCCAATTCCCATTCCTGATGTCTGCAGTTTCTTTTAAGAACCCGGGCAGATTTCCCTGATCAAAATGTTGCTGAGTATTTTTTCTTTCTTCTAAAAGTTCAAGTCTTTTATCATTAAAGTTTTGATGAAGCGAAATCAGAAAATCTACCAAATCAGGAGTAAATATTTCCTCAAACTGCTTCTGTGACTTTATTTCTAACTGAGTCTTTGTTTCCATAACCTATTGATTTTGTGATTTGATGTTACAAACATAAATAAAAATTTTCATAAATAGCGAACGTTCGCTAAATTTATTTTAAAATTTATTATGCGAATAATCGCTTCTATTTATTTATATTTGAGTAATGAATTCAGAAAGCGACTTTATCAAAACAGTTTTCGGGCTAAAACTGAAACAGCAGAGACAAAAGAAAAACTGGTCTCTGCAGGATCTTGCTGTAAAGACAGGATTATCAAAATCTTACCTCAACGAAATTGAAAACGGAAAAAAATATCCCAAGCATGATAAAATCATTCAGCTTTCTGAAGCGCTGAACTGTACTTTCGATGATCTGGTTTCTACCAAACTTGATAAAAGTCTTGCCCCTTTCAATGAAATCCTGCAGTCTGATTTCTTTAAAGAAGTTCCGCTGGAACTTTTTGGAATCAATAAGAACAACCTCATCAGCATCATCAGCGATGCTCCTAAAAAAGTAACTGCTTTTATCAATGCTCTGATCGAAATTTCTCAGAATTATAATCTGGGAAAAGAAAGATTTTATTTTGCGGTATTAAGATCATTTCAGGAATTGTATGACAATTATTTTCCGGAAATTGAAGAAAAGGTAGATTTGTTTACACATGAAAATCAGTTAAAAATCAAGAAAAGCTTAAAGTCTGATATTCTGGAGAAAATTCTTGCAGAAAAATTCAGCTACACCATTCAGTCGGAAGATTTTGAAAAATATGGAACTCTGGATAATCTGCGATCTCTTTTTATTCCGGAAAAAAAACTTTTGCTTCTGAATCAAAAACTGGAAAAGGATCAGAAAACATTCATCCTCGCTAAAGAAATCGGCTTTAATGTACTGGAATTAAAAAATCGTCCCAATACGTATTCATGGCTTGACTTCGGAAGTTTTGAAGAGATCCTGAACAACTTTTACGCCTCTTATTTTGCAGGAGCATTGCTCATTTCCAAAAAATCTGTCATTGAAAAAACTTCAGAATTTTTCCAGCAGAATACATGGGAATCTAAAAATTTTGAGGGACTGATCGATAGTTTCACCCACTCTCCTGAAACGTTTTACTATCGGATGACCAACATCCTCTCGGCTGAAATGGGAATTAAAGATCTTTTTTATTTATGCCTGGTAAAAAAGAAAAACTCGGATAAAATTCAGATTTTAAAAGAGCTTCATCTTAATCATCAGCAGGCTCCTCATGCGAATGCAATGAACGAACATTACTGCAGAAGATGGATTGCGGTAAAAAATCTTGGTGATTTAAAAGAAAATGAAACCCTTACGGATGCTCAGATTTCTCACTATAAAGATCAGGGAATAAGCTATCTGGTAATTTCTACTTCACAGAAAAATCCTTTTTCAGATGGAAGTAACAGAAGTTATTGTCTGGGGATTTTACTGAATTCTCAAACGATTAAAAAAATAGGTTTTATCAAGTCTCCATCTTTAAAAACCATCAATGTAGGGGTTACCTGCGAATCATGCAGTATTGCCGATTGTGAAGTGCGACAGGCACCGCCCGTAAGACTTGAAAAGGAACATTTTAATCTGAGTATGAAAAGTTCTGTGGAGAAGATCAGGAAGACGTTTGAAGATATTTAAAAAGTGAATTGTGAATTGTCAATACGCTTCGCTTGTGAATTTCTATACGAGGTTCGGGATTCGAGATTAAGGTTTGTGAATAATAGATTTGCTGTTGAAATTCATGGGTAAGTTATTTTCTAAACGCGGAGTTCACAAAGTTTTCTATACTATTTAATAGCTTTTCGGTCTCTATGGCGTTCCACTCAGCAACGAAAAAATGCCTTTGCGAACCCAATATAAATTAGTTCACAAAATTCGCGAACAATAATAATTCACTATTGACTTTGCGAAGCAAAAATTGACAATTATTTTCATATCTTAGTAAAAACACACTATGATTTTAGATGTATTGTTTCCTAACCGCTGCATTCACTGCAACAGAATCATCGATCCTGAATTTTTGGTTTGTGATCTTTGTTTCAGCCAGATTCATTTTACCCATTACAATTATTTTGAAAATAATCCGGTTAAGGAAAAATGCAGTTTATTCTTTCCGGTTGAAAACGCTTATTCTTTAATACAATTTGAAGAGAAAGGCTTAAGCAGACAGATTATTCATGAGCTGAAATATAAAAGCAGAGAAAAAACTGGAAAGATTCTTGCAGACTGGACGACTGAGCGGCTGAAATTTGATGACCACAAACCTGATTTACTGGTTAGCGTACCTCTTCATCCGAGGAAACTCAAAGAGCGTGGATATAACCAACTTCATTTATTCACAGAAACGTTGTCTTCATTTTACAACATCGCTTTTGATCATCAATTAATTAAACGAAATCACTATTCAAAAGCTCAGGCTTTAAAAGATAAGAAACACAGACTGGAGTCTGCCAATATTTTCTCCATTACTCAATCTATTACCGGAAAGCATATTCTACTGATTGATGATGTTTTCACTACAGGAAATACGGTTTCATCAGTGGCATGGGAAATTTTAAGTGCCGGAGATAATAAAGTGAGTGTTTTGGTGATGGCTGAGGATGCTTGATACGGGAACGGAGTGCGAATTGTGAGTTGCAGGATGCTAGTTTCGGGTTTTTCTGTGCAGAGCAATAATCAAGAATATTTTCAAACCCTACAACACTCAAACACTCTTACAATTCCTCCTCCATCTATTTTCACGATTCAATTCATTTTCCTAATTTTCCGGAAACTATACAACTATGCCCAATCTGATTTTACTACACGGAGCTTTAGGTCACAGTGACATTTTTAAGCCTTATCTGAACGTTCTGTCATCATATTTTAGAGTTCATACTCCTATTTTTTCAGGACATGGAGATCAGGAACTTCCTGCAGGCGGTCTCAGTATTAAAAAGTATGTCCAGGAATTATCTGAGTATTGTAAAGTGAATCATCTGACTGACCTATCTATTTTCGGACACAGCATGGGTGGCTATGTTGCACTTTGCTACGCCATGCAAAATCCTGACAATGTAAATTCTGTTATAACGTTGGGAACAAAGTTCGACTGGACTGAAGAACAGGCTTTGAAAGAAAGTAAAATGCTTAATCCGGATGTTATTCTTGAAAAAATTCCTCAGTATGCCCAGCTTTTAGAATCACAACACGGAACAAAATGGAAACAGCTTCTTCCTGCTATTGCTGATTTAATGATTGATCTAGGTAAAAATCCTCCTCTGGAAAATAATTTTGCTACGATTACTACTCCGGTTCAAATCATGGTGGGAGATAAAGATAATATGGTCACTATTGAAGAGAGTATGAGAGTTTACAGAAGCCTTCCAAACGCAAAATTTGCCGTACTTCCGGACACAAAGCATCCTATGGATAAAGTACGGCCTGATTTATTATTGAACTTAATAAAAGATTTCCGGAATCTTTCTTAATTTATCGCTGAAGTTTTTCTCCGTAGCTCAAATCTCCGGCATCTCCCAAACCAGGAGTGATATACCCTTTTGATGTTAAATGTTCATCAATGGCTCCTACCCAGATATGAGCTTCAGGATAAGCATTCTGGACTGTTTCCACACCTTGCTTTGATGCAATAGCGGCAACAATATGAAGCTGGGTTGGATTTCCGTTGGTCAGCAAATCTTTGATAGCTTCAATAAGGGAAGCTCCTGTTGCCAGCATGGGGTCTGCCACGATCAAAGGTCTGCCTTCAATGCTTGGGCAGGTAAGATAATCCTGTTTGATGGAGAAATAATCGTTGGCATCATGTTTTCTGTAAGCTGCTACAAAACCACAGTCTGCTCTGTCCAGATAGTTCAGAATTCCTTCGAACAACGGAACTCCGGCTCTTAAAATAGTTGTAATAACCGGTTGTACAGCTATTTCCCGGCTTTTTATCGTATCTAAAGGAGTTTGAATTTCAACTTCTCTGTATTCCAGTCCTTTACTGATTTCAAAAGCGGCAATCTCCCCGATTCTTTCCATATTCCTTCTGAATCTCATTCGGTCGTGCTGGATAGTAACGTTTCTAAGTTCATTTATCCATTCGTTGACCAGAGAGAAGTGTTGCGATAAAATAGTAAGCATGAAAATTTTATTTTTAATTTCAATTGCTGCAAAATTACAACTAAAAAACGAATTGAAAGATCGGGCTGAAAGATAAAGTCTGATCTGATAATATAAAAACCTCCGGCAAGCTTCGCTTGCCGGAGGTTTTTGATGAACATCTGTTCTTGTTATTTTTGTCTGAAATAGACTTCGATCGGAACTCCGGTAAATCCGAATTCTTTTCTCAGCTGATTTTCAGTAAATCTTTTATAAGGTTCTTTCACATACTGTGGAAGGTTGCAGAAAAATACAAACTGTGGTGAAGGCGTAGGAAGCTGAACACAATATTTGATTTTGATATACTTTCCTTTCAATGCCGGTGGTGGTGTATTTTCGAAGATCGGAAGCATTACTTCATTCAGTTTTGAAGTTTTAATTTTCTTCTTACGGTCTTCATAAACTTCCATGGCAACTTCTACAGCTTTCAGGATTCTTTGTTTCGTTAAAGCTGAAACGAATAGGATTGGAATATCCTGGAACTGACCGATCTTATCTTTGATTGATTTTTCAAAATCACGCATCGTATTGGTCTGCTTGTCCTCGATCAAATCCCACTTATTCACAAGGATTACAATTCCTTTTCTGTTTTTCTGAGCCAGTCCGAAGATGTTCATATCCTGAGATTCCCATCCCTGTGTAGCATCTACCATGATGATCACAACATCTGAATATTCAATAGAACGGATTGATCTCATTACAGAGTAGAATTCAAGATCTTCGCTTACCTTCGACTTTCTTCTCATCCCTGCGGTATCTACCAATACAAACTCGTGTCCGAATTTATTATATAAAGTCTGGATACTGTCTCTTGTGGTTCCTGCGATATCGGTTACGATATTTCTTTCAACATCCAATAAGGCATTGGTCATTGTAGACTTTCCTACATTTGGACGACCTGCAATCGTAATTTTAGGAAGTCCTTCAAATGGATCTTTGTATTCTGTAGTCGGGAAATCTTTAACGATATCATCTAATAAATCTCCTGTTCCGGAACCTGTAGCAGAAGAAAGTGTGTAATATTTATCAATTCCTAACTGATAGAATTCTGTTGCAGGAAGCTCTTCTTTTGCAGAATCTACTTTATTGATAACGATGTAAATAGGTTTATTGGATCTTCTAAGAAGTCTGTAAATCTCGTGGTCTGTGTCAGTAAGCCCTTCTTCAACGTTCATCATAAAGATAATAGAAGTTGCTTCATCCACCGCTAATTGTACCTGCTTACGGATTTCTTCTTCGAAGATATCATCTGTACCTACATCATAACCTCCGGTATCAATTACCGTAAAGTCTACTCCGTTCCAGTCTGATTTTCCGTAGTGACGGTCTCTGGTAACACCAGCTGTAGAATCTACAATAGCTTCTCTTCTTTCTAATAAACGGTTAAAAAGCGTGGATTTTCCTACGTTGGGACGTCCAACGATTGCTACAATATTTGACATAAAAAATGTTTAATAATCCTTTTGCTTTGCTCAGGATATGTTATTAATGGGTTACTCCAACTTTTGGAGCCCAATTTTTTTTTTTGCAAAGATAAGGTTTTATTATTTAAATGAACCTTGAAGGAGAGAAGCTGGATGAAGGAGGCTGAAAGTCACTATCTAATGGGAATTCATTACTGGCTTCCCCTTAAAGCTAAACAAACAATATCTGAAAATCTGTTACTATTCTTACAAAAATTGTTTTTAAAAAAAATATTAAAAATAATTCTTTGGATATCAATACATAAAGCTGCAATCTCAATAATTATGTTAATTAATCTTTAATTTAGATTTTCATATTTAAAATAATTTCTATAATTTCGCGGCATAGAAATAGACCCATGGTGTAGCGGTAACACTACTGATTTTGGTTCAGTCATCTGGGGTTCGAATCCCTGTGGGTCTACATAAAACCTTGTTAATCACCTGATTTTCAAGGTTTTTTATTTTTTTACTCCCGAGTTTCTTCCCGACTTGAAATATTTTAACGTATTTGAACGTATTTTAATCTAATTATTTCTATGAACGGAAATAATGTCCGTTACTTTCAAAATAATCAAACATTATACTCCGTGCGGTTGCACTCCAATCAATCACAACCCAATTAGGAATATTAAACGTATCATCTTCGTACAACCATTGTACAAAATCTTCATTACTTTCATATTCGCCGTAATAGAAATTATTTACATACTCATAAAGGCTTTGAAAATCAATCTTGCCCAAACAATCAACACAAGCTATAAAAACTTCGAGATCATACCCAGAATCATCTATTTGTTGTGCTATTTCGTAAATCTCAGGCGATAGATGACACTGACTAATCAATCCGAGTTTTTCAAACAGTTCGCACCCCTCAAAATCTTGATACATGAACTCACAATCATGTTCATCTTTATGTAGTTCTCGCATTACTTCCAGTAACTCGTCATAATCCGAATAATCTACAAGGTTTAAACATTTACCGTAAAGGCTTCCGTTGTTATACTTGGCATACGTGCCACAATAGATACTAGCGGTATCAAGACAATTTCGTAAATTTGTCATGTCAGTAATTTTAGAATAGTTAAAATTTATTGATACGCCTAGCAAGTACGCCAATACTTCTAGGCATTTTTATTTTTATATTGAACCTTGTACACAAAAATACTAGGTTAAAAGTAGCGTGTAAAGATGTATAAATATACGTCAAAAAGCCCATAAAAACAAGTGTTTACAGCAGTTTTTAACCAAAATATCAACGTAAGTTAAAAACTTTTTAACCACTCGGAGCGCAGGACGACAAAAACAGCCGTCAAAAAACAAAAATCTTTGACAGGGGGCGCAACGAAAAAACCTCGCTGACGGGGTGTTAAATCCGTATAGTAGGTACAGCCCCGATGCCTATATAAAATTTTTGAGATACGGTATAGGGGGTGTATTTTTACAGCAAAAATTTGGCGGGTGATGTAAATAGTAACCTAAGTATTATACATTCTCTCTGTATATCCGTAATTGAACCAGAAAACCAGAAACCGTCTACCATAGTTACCCGAAATGTTGGTTTTAGAGTTGTTAGAAGTGAATTAGAGAGTGAGAAATATTGAAATAAATTGTAGTATATATAGGTACTATGTAGCAGATTCTTTGTAAACACCCCTGTTTATGGTAGTTTGAAGAGATTGCACGTTAGGATTGCACAAACCAACAAAAGATGATAGATCAGTCCCAGAAAAATATTTTTTTCATCATTTGTGTTTTTAAAGTCTTTATTTTATCGAGGGACATTTTTGTTTTTGGGGTAAATAGGCAGATATATATTTGCAAAACCCATTGTTCACAGAATCTTTCTTTTACTTCCCCGTAGAAAACCTAGAGATGACCTACAACCATTTGTCACAGTCATTAACAGAAAGTTTCCCATCCGCTGCCTATTATAAAAAGATTCTGCGTCCTCAAAAAACAGTCCGAATAACTGTTAATCAAGTATTTTTCAGCTATCCCACCTTACTACCCACATATAGGAACGGCATACCAGTATACCGTATTACTAGACACCATTATGTGATAGTAAAAACTCTGTAAACCATTTCTATAAAGCTGATGGCGAATTTCGCAGGTTTCATAATCTGGATATATAACAGAAACACACAGAGACTGTACAAGGCTTTTTTTAATGCTTTACCCGCCAACTTTGGTACAGTTTCCCACAGTACAAATGAATATAAGTGATACAATTTAGCTTAAATATGCGCCCACAAAAAAAACGTAAAAATATTTCATTCTTTATTATTGAAAATCAAATTATTACAAAATTTAATTCACAAAGATTAAAAAAAAGTTGGCGCAATATCTATTGTCATTATTGACACAATGTGTAAATTAGAAAGTTAGGAATATTTTATAAAATGCGAGTATTACTAATAACTGATATTCAAGACAACAACAGAATTAAACTACAATTAAGAGATTTTTGTGAACCAACTTCAATTCTAATATTAAATAGTATTGAAAGCGCACAAGATTTCATAAATGAACATGTAGTTAAATTCCAATTGCCATTAGATTTAATAATTATTTATAGTACGGTAAATAAAAGAAATGCAAATGATTTTAGGAACTTTATTAGAAATGATTATCAAAGAACATATTCAAAAAGAGATTTTAATATTAATGAAATACCGTTAGTTCTAATAGTTGAAAATGGTATGAATAAAAGCGCTTTTTTGAAATATGATTTGGTAATAGATGATAATGGAGTTGAAAATTTAAATCTTTTATCGAAATCTTTTAATAGAGTTATTAAAAATTGGAGAAAGAGAGTTTTAGATGAACTTTATAATTTAGGAATTATTTTTAATTCTGGTGTAATTGATTATAGTTTCTTTTTTAAAAGAAATAATTCATTTAGATCGACTAGAATATTATCGCAAAATTTTAAAATGTTCCCAAGGAAACTAAATTATTATTGGCTGGATTATGATAAACGTCAAATAGAAAAGTCAATTGATGATTTTACAAAAATGTTAAAACGCTCAGAGACTATAGGAAAAAAAGGAGAAGAAAAATTATATCATAAATTTTTCAATAAAAATCATCCTTTTTTATTACGTGATGCCTATTCAAGACATTGGTATGAACCGAGACTGTACAAAAACTCAACAGAATTTGAGGAACCAGATTACACATTGAAGCCTAATATCACGTTTGAAACAGACCTTAGCGTATTTGAGGTAAAACTTCCTAATGAAACGTTTCTAACTCAATCCAAATTCCATACATCACCTAAATCAAAACTAATGAGACACATTTTTCAAGTAAATGATTATAAGGATTATTTGGAAAGTGATCAATATCAGAGTGAAATAAATAAAATATTTGGTTATGTGCCTAAAACTATAGATTATAATATTCTAATTGGAAGAAAAAAAGATAAAGAAGAAAATATTTATCATCTCACAAAGCGAATGAAACAAATGGGTCAGGATAAATTGAATTTAATGACTTATGATGATTTGCTTGACTATCAGTTAAAATTTTTTCATAGAATGGAATTATTGAATGTAAAATAAAAACTACGCCTAACGTAGTATTGGCAAAATGCGGAGAGAAGTGCAAAATTGAAAAGCAGATTTTCTATTCCGCTCATGCTTTTTAATTCTTCAGTTTTTCGTAAGTTAGCAGTCATATTATGAAAGACTTCACACCATTCTTGACTAAGTTTGATACGAGTAACCCTATTCTTTTTTTATACGAGGAAGGTTTGAATCATTCACAAGTCAAAGAATTTGTAATAGTTCTTTTTAAGCCGCACTTTAAAAATCACGACTTCTTTGTCAAAAATTCTATTGACCTGTATCTTGATACTTGGGTAAACTTTTTTTCATTTAGAACAAAAGAACATTTCAAGTTTACAAAACAAATTATTGACTTTTATAATCAAGCACTTTCCATTGATGAAGTATATACATTAAACACAACAATAGAATACAGTAATGACTTTGCAGAAGGACTTTCAAAGTTTTGGACATTTCTAAACAGTGAAAAGAAACAATCTGAGTTTTTTGAAATTGAAGACTATCACAACTATATATTACAATCAATCGGACTTGTAATAGAAGGAGCATCTAAACCACTTTTGAAAGAATTATACCAACTAAATAAATTCATTAGCGGTAATCCAGTGACAAAAAGTATCGTAAGCGGCTACGATTTAGGAGTTTTAGTGGATTACCTGGAACAGACACCATTTAAAGATTTATTTAGACCTAAACCATTAAACCTAAAAGTTAGTCAACTAAGAAATATTTCTTATCATCATAATGCAAATCTTCAAAAGGATGGAACAATAAAGTGTAGCTATGGAAAAGGTGCAAACAAGACAGAATTTGAAACTACACTATCAGACTTGGAATCGACATTGCAAAGCGTTTTGTATTACTATAACGCAATTAAACTAGCAAGAGAAATATTCCTTTGGGATAACTATGATAAAATAAAACCATTAAGAGCACACTTGACAGAAAATCCGAAGCTAAGACAAGAAGGAATGGCTGCAGCAATGTATATAGCAATAAGTCGTGAACAGTTTAAAATCGTTTCATTGAAGACTGACGACAACAATGCTTACTTGGAAGTTCAGGACACATTATCAGGAAACGACAAAGCAAGGGCAATTCATTCTTCTCAGTTTCTTTATAATCTTTGGTGGTACACAAACAAAGAAAAACTTAATGTAAAATATATCGACAAAGAAGGAAAATTGAGACTCATTTCATCTACTACTTCAGACGTGTGTGAACAAATCGGAAAAGGAGAAAAGGAATTATCATTTATGGCTGAAAAAGTAATATTTGAAAATGTTGACCTTGAATAGAAACACGGCTGCTAACAGGCATTTGGCAAGAAAGCGGTTCATTGCTTAATTGAACTTTCTGCCTTGTATCAACTTTTGTGCTGGATTGAAAGTGAAGTACTCCGAAATCCGCTTCTTCGTCAAGCGCCAAAACGTTGAGCTAGCTTGTAAAGCCAAAACGAAAACTCTATTCACCCCTTCGACTAGCTCAGGATAAACTTTGGCTTCGTTAGCTTTTTCTGCTATTACAGTTTATCATAGAGATATAAGAGAACTTTGATAATAGTCTCTTTTTTTGTAGGTGATGATGCACGAACTGTTGCGTTTCAACTAAAAAACAAACTGTCATATAATTACAAAAATCCTTATATTAGCACCTCAAATTTTATCGAAAAAATATAAAGCGTTAGCTTTTATTCTGTTATAGGGAATCTGGTAAATTCAAAATGTAACACGGAATAAACAGTTGATGCTCACGTCATATGGCGTGGGCTATTCTTGTTTGTGTTACAGGCTTACCAGAGCCCCCTATTGCAGATTGAGTTTAGTCCCACGCTTTCTGCATTAATAACCTTTCACTTTGGGACTGAGTGATATAAAAATCACTTATGAAAAAACTTATTTTTTCTTCATGTATTTTACTTGGACAGCTTTGGTTTTCTCAAACTGCAACAAAAAAGTTTAACTCATTTCAGAACCGATATGAATATTTTGATTCAAACGGAAATATGATTGGTTATGAAAAATACAACAGTTTCTCAAAACAATGGGAGTATTATACAACAAATAATACTTCTCAATCTAGGCAACCAACACAATATCGAGAACCTGCGAAATTAGATATTTCTGCTTTAGGAAATGCAATGACTATAAAACAAGATCGGTATAATGCTAATGTCCAACAATTACAAAGTACTGTTAATTCTATATATGAAGATATAAACAATTTACAGGTTACTGAAGAACAAAAAAAAGCTATAAACGACAATTTTCAACAACAATGTATCAATGAATTGAATCAAACTAAGATTGATTATTCATCAGCGAATGAAACCAACCGTATCATAAAATGGCTTTACGATTCTTTGAACATAATTATTAAAAATACTCAAGCTTCTAACGCTAAATCTATCAACAGCGATCAAAATAATTATAGTAATGCAAATGCTGCAGAAAATGATAGTAACTCTTCGGCACAAAAATCTAAAAAAGAATCCAGTAATAGCTACTTCAATATGTATGACCAGAATTTTAGGGAGCTAGACGTAGCTGCAAAAAAAAATTATGATAAAATTAAACATACTTTAATCGCTAATGTAATTTCAAAATCCTATAAAGAAAACCTCGATGAATTTTATTCATTAGCTGAAAGGTTTGAGTTAAATGAGGTAAACTCAAAAAAGTTATATAATGATATATTATATAATGTCGTAATCTTGGATAATTTAGCTAACTCATATTACAGAGTTAAAAGAATCACGTATTTTAACAGTAAAAACTTTATAGTTGAAGATTCAAAGGATTTGAATTCTTATTTGATGATTGATTCTAAATTTGTACATTTTAAAACAGCTACAAACGTTGAAAATTATAGAGATTTAACTGATAAAACTTACAACTCTAAAAAATCAGGATATGAATATAAATCAAAATATGGAGCCATCTTTATACCTAACGACTTAACCTTTGTGAAATTTTATGATTCACAAGATTTTACGGGTAGTTATTATATTTATTATATTTCAAAATAATTTTTAGCCTTGACCAAAAACGGTCAAGGTTATTTTTTATTTTTAGGTTACGAGAAAAATCATAAAATGAAACCAGAAAGGATAAATTCTGAGATTATTTATTTATAATTATTTGAACAAGGAAAAGAATTAATGGAAAAAATTATCGCAGGAATTGTTTTATTATCAAATGAAGACAAAGTAAGTACATTGTCGTCCTTACAAAAATCTAAATATGGAATTTTAGTATTATAAATGTGTAAATTTGTAGAAATTACTGCAATCAGTTAACTTATTTTTAAATGAATGAAATTTAGTGAAATACAAAAATTTATTGATTCCTTACAAAAAATGTCTAAACCACCGCATCTTGACAATATTTTTAAAATGCATAATTGGCTTAATGAAATAAATAAACCTGCTATACATCAAATTGCATTACATAAACAATGGTCAGAACATTTTGAACAAATCAATAAAGGTTTTAATTATGACAATAAATTCATCAATTTTAATAAAATATTTGAAGTCAAATATGATAACAGTTATTTAGATTTTATTAAACAAATCGACAAAATTTCAAATCTTGACCATTTCCAAAAAATATCCAATTCATTTATATATCACAATTACGATTTTGCTGACTTAATTGAAGATTACGAAGAATCAGAAATTGCTGATAATGCAATTGAGGAATTCGGTACAAAACAAATTGTTTTAGATGAAACAACAAGAATCAAGCAAATCATTTTTGAAATATACCTTAATAATGAACAATTATACAAACTTCATCCTAGAGAATTTGAACAATTAATTGCAGAACTTTTATATAATAAAGGTTTTGAAATTGAATTAACAAAGCAAACACGTGACAATGGCTATGATATACTTGCAATGAAATATATTAATGGATTTAGTCCAGTAAAGTATCTTGTTGAATGTAAAAAGTATGCTGAAAATCGCAAAATTGGTGTTGAAATAGTAAGAAGTTTTAAAGAGGTACTATCCACTGAACAAGCTAATAAAGGTCTAATAGTAACTACATCATATTTCTCAAAAGATGCAATAAAAAAACAACAAGAAACACCTCTTTTACTAGAATATAAGGATAAAAATGAGGTTATAAGTTGGGTAAATGATTATTATAATCAAAAAAGATAAACCATTATAAAAAGCACAATGAAAGAATTCTATCATGTTTCACAATGTGATTTAAAAAATATAACACAATTTAATTTGCAATTTTTCAGACGATTTACTAATGAAGAGCATAAAATCTACTTGAGAAAGAATCATCCAAATGGTCTTTCTCAACATGGCGGAATATACTTATACTCCAATACTTCCCTTGTATCGCCCAATATAGTAGCCATTGAAACTGTATTTGAGCTTGTTCGACAGCTCAAATTTGCCAACCGAAAATCTCGATTTGAAGTTTCTTTTGGATGCAAGACCCTTGAAGATGCAATTAAAATAAATTCTGAAACTTTTTATGGTAAAGGAGAAATTTATAAAGTAAACTGTGAAAAATACACTTTAGCAGATATGAATTTACTTAGAATTGAGGGATCTGTAATTGACTTTCAACTTCTTGCAGAAAAGTACTGGAATGGAGAAGAATCCGCTAATCCATTTTGGGAAGTTTTAATGGAAAATCCAGTAAATATTTTGGAGAAAGTTGATATTTTAAAACTATAAATATTGAACTTTTTTAGAAAAGATTTATGATATTTGGAGACATCAAGAAACCATAATTTGGTCATAAAATTCTACAATACACCCGAAAATAGTATTCTTAAAAATAATTATGAGTGTAGAAATTACATTATATACAAAAAAAGCGTCTAAAACAGGATTAAGTAATTATCTGTTAGCTAATGGATTTAACAAGACTAGACATTTCTTGGATGAAATGAATACTAATGATATGTTAAATTTTATGTGGTTTGGATTTGATAATTACGAGTCATCCACAGGCGTTGAGGCAATGGTTTTAAAATCATCCGAATGGGAACGAGAAAAATACAAATGTTCTGAATGGGTTTTATATACAAGAACTAGAAGTAGTGGGACGTTTGAGGACAAGCAAAAACAAAACGAGATCATTAAAATAGCTCGGCAACAATTTGGCGGAACATTTTATAATGATTGGTATGGAACAAACAGATATATAAATCTAGAAGATTACGAAAAGTTCACACCATTAGAAAAGGCTATTTCAATTATAGCGAATAATTCTTTAGAAAAACTTAATCAAATAAGACATTGTTTAGGTGGTTATAAAAATGAAATATCGGAAACACTAGCAAATATCGAATCAAAAAATATGAGAATGCTGTTGATGTCAAAAGACCCTAGTATTATTCTTTATAATAGCTTAATACCATTTTTAGTTTCTGTATTAGAATATTTTTTTGGACAATGTTTCTCTGTTTATATTAAATATGACAAGACGGCAAGACTGCAACTAACTGAGGAAAAGGTGAAAATTGGTATCACAGAAGTTATAAGTATTCTTGAAAAGGAGAATTCACTTGAGCAAATAATTGCCCAAACGTACAACTTTCAAAACCTTGAATCTACGAATAGAGCTTTTAAAAAATATGTATCAATTGATATATTTGCGATATTAAGTAAAAAGAAAAGAATTAATAATAAAACTTTTAGAGTTTTATCTAAAATTCAAGAAATTCTAGATGCTAGACATAAGTTTGTTCATGAATTAGATATTAATTATAATTTAACACAGCAAATATATTTAGATTATATTTCCACTGTGGAAAAAGCAATTGAATTAACATTAGCTAAATTTAAAGAAATAGGATTGAAAATTGAAAACGATTATTAAACTTTTGACTAGAAAAGCATTATTATATTACTAATTTAGAGCCATTTATTTAGATCCTAATCTGTTTGTACAGAAACAAATTAACATTTCAAAAAAAATATATAATATGTTATTACAAACATTAAAACTACTGTAATTAAAAGTTTAAAAAAAATGTTACTACTTTTACACAAAAATACTGAATGTTATATCAACTAAATCAACTGCGAGACTTGTCATCCCTTTTTACAAGGAAAGAGGTTAAAAGATGGTTAAAAGATGATTTTAAATCAATAGATATAAAATTAGAAAGATATAATTTACATAAAAAAAATAAGGGTAGTAATTATTTAAAGTTTCTCAAAGAAACTTATAAAATATTGGAAGAAAATTACCCTAATGAATATATTCTGAAAAATGAATTCTTAAATAAATGGTTAAAAAGTGAATTAGGAAATCAAAACTCATTAATTATAAATGAATTTAGGACAGGTAAAGCAATTGCTGACTTAGCAATGTTTAATGGCGTTTCTAAAGCCTTTGAAATAAAAACAATTTTAGACAAAGAATATAGATTATCAAATCAAATTTCAGAGTACAAGAAAATTTTTAACGAATTATACATTATAATACCAAAAATTCAAATTAATAAATATATTAATTATGATGATTGTATTGGAATAATTACCTACGATTCCGAAGTTAAAAACTTTGAACTAATAAAAAAAGCAGTTAAAAATGAAGAAATAGATTCAAATACTCTAATTGAAATTCTACACACAAAAGAGTATCTCGAAATTGTATACAAGTACTATGGTCATCTACCAGAGATGAGTGTATTCACACAATATGAAGTATGCAAGAATTTATTATCTAAAATACCTAATCAAGAATTAAATAGTTTATTCTTACAAATCATCAAAAAAAGAAAGGTTAATAATTTGTTTTTTAATAAAGTAAATAATGAGTTTAATCAAATTTGTTTATCTTTAAATTTAAAAGATTCTGAAAAGAATGAATTAATAAAAAAACTAAAAACAAATATTAATTAACCATGTACTTTCCTTATTTAAGAGCCAGACAATTTGAGTTAATTTCTCTTAGAGAATTAGTAAATGAAGATTTACTTCATAATGAAGTAACTCCTATTTTAGAACCTGTTAAAGAAAACAGTTTTAATAACTTAAATTTGGCACATCGAGTATTTCAAGAAAAACAATTTAATGCATATCTTATAGTTAACCCATTTCAGGGAGAAGCCTCTGGAGATAAAGATATTTTTCTACAATATTTATCAGAATTAGATAATCCTCACTTTCTACCTGCTTTTCATTACTCTGATAATAGTAATTACATTATACAGAAGCTTGATGAATATGATATTAAAGAATGTATGATAATTTGTTTAGATAATTTTTCTGACGAGGAATCATTTAAATTATTATGTGAAAACTCTGCAATAACTCACATAACTCTACAAGACCCTAATAAATACAGAGCAATTGATAGACATATTAAAAAACTTCAAAAATTCTATATTAGATTAGATGATGTTTTTGAAAAACAGCCTAGAAATTCTGAATTTCTAAATATACCTGCACATAAATTTACCGAAGAGCATTTATATTACAGAGAAGAAAATTATCAAGGTTTTTCTGATTTTACTGTGTTACCTAGTGAATTTATTGATGGCGGAAGTACTCCCAGAGCTGTTGTAATACATTTTACATACTTAAATCAAGAAGAAGAAAATCAAATTTGGATTAGACACTTTACTTCCGAAACAAATGATAGCATAGCAAACGTACAAGGTAAGTTTTATGAAGCGGCTAATAAAATGGTTATTTATTGTGATGATAACCAAATTACAAATTCTGCAATTGAAGAATTAAGAGGCTATTTAACTTTTGAAAATGAAAATGGTAGTATCGGTAGATATCCAGGATTAGGAACAGTAAAAAAAATATCTTTGAAAAATCATTTAATTGTTGTTAGCAATTTTCTAAATTCATTGTAATGTTAGTTTGTAAAAATTGTTTTTCGGACAAAGAATTAAAAGGTTTTATAATTTCTTCGGGACATATAAGTGAATGTGGTTATTGTAAGAATAGAGATATTGAGACTATTCATCTTGAAGAATTATTTGACTTTTTCAAAGAGTTATTTGATAATTTCCAAGTAAAAGATGATGGTGAGCGACTGATTTCAAAGATACAAGGAAACTGGAATCTTTTTAGTGATATTGGCATTGGAAATAGAATAATGAATTATGTGATTGGCAATATTGATACCCACTTACAAAATTCAGAAGAATTAGTAGATTTTAATAATGATATTTTAGATAATGTTAATTATTGGCACGTTCTAAAAGAACAATTAAAATGGGAAAGAAGATATTTAACCGATATTAATTACCTCACTGAATTAGGTTGGGATAGCTTTTTTGAAAGCAAAATTATAATTAACAAAGACGATTACTTTTACAGAGCTAGACTTCATCATATTTCTGATGAAGATGCTTATTCAAATGATAAAATGTATTGTCCACCTAAAGAAATTTCAACAGCAGGAAGAGCAAATCCCAAAGGTATACCGTATCTTTATCTAAGTGAAAATGAAGATACTGTTTTATATGAAACAAGAGCTTCATATTTAGACGAAGTTTCTACAGGACACTATCCCACAAAGTGTGTAAGTTAAAAAGTCAGGGCTTGGATTTTATAATCTGAGCCTTTCTTCAAAAATAAGCATAAATTGGTTGAGAAC